>VXNG01000029.1 GCA_009840695.1 Acidimicrobiaceae bacterium | reverse complement strand
CCCGGCGGACGCGGACGAGCTCGAGGACCACCTGCGAGACCAGATCGCCGATCTCGCCTCGACGGGGCTGTCGCCCGACGAGGCCTTCCTCATCGCGGTCAAGCGGATCGGGAGCGTTGACTCCCTGTCGGGCGAATTCGCTCAGGAGCACCCCGACCGGCTCTGGAAGAGGCTCGCCCTGGGACCTTCCGGCGACGAGCGGCCATCGGCCCGCAGCGACTTCTGGACGATGATCGGATTCGCCTGCGCCGCCGCGCTGGCCGTCAAGGCCCCCGAGGCCTTCGGTGTGGATCTCACCGACAACGCCCGCTTCTATGGACGCAACGCCGGCCTGTTCGCGCTGGTGCCGCTGGCCGGCTACTTCGTGTGGCACCGGGGGATGCCCGCAGCCCGAGCCCTCCGCACCCTGGCACCGGCGCTCGTCGGAGTCGCGGCCGTGATCAACGCCTACCCGTTCGAGGACGGCTCCGACACCGAGACGCTCGCCGCACTGCACGCACCGATCGCGCTGTGGCTGCTGGTCGGAGTGGCCTACGCCGGGGGCGGCTGGCGATCGGACCGCAAGCGGATGGACTACGTGCGCTTCACCGGCGAGTGGTTCATCTACTACGTGCTCATCGCCCTCGGGGGCGGCGTGCTCGCCGGATTCACGACCGGCGCCTTCGATGTCATCGGCATCGACGCCGAGGAGTTCGTCACGTCCTGGGTGCTGCCCTGCGGCGCGGTCGGCGCGGTGGTGGTGGCCGCATGGCTGGTGGAGGCCAAACAGAGCGTGGTCGAGAACATGGCGCCCGTGCTCACGAAACTGTTCACGCCGCTGTTCGCCGCCATGCTGCTGGCATTCCTCGGCGCCATGGTCTGGACGGGCCGGGGGATCGACTTCGACCGCGACGTGCTCGTCCTGTTCGACCTGCTGCTGGCGGTAGTCCTCGGCCTGCTCCTCTACGCCACCTCGGCCCGGGACCCCAGGGCGCCCCACGACGCGTTCGACCTGCTGCAGTTCGTGCTCGTGGTCAGTGCCCTCGTCGCCAACGCCCTGGTGCTCGCGGCCATGGTGGGCCGGATATCGGACTTCGGCTTCACCCCCAACCGGGTCGCGGCCCTGGGCGAGAACGTGGTCCTGCTCGTCAACCTCGCCTGGTCGGCCCGGCTGCACTTTGGCTTCTGGCGGGGCCGGCTGCCCTTCGCGTCCCTGGAGCGCTGGCAGACGGCGTACCTTCCCGTCTACCTGATCTGGGCGACGCTCGTGGTCGTCGCCTTCCCTCCCCTGTTCGGCTTCACCTGAGAGGCCAAGCGCGACAAGGCTCGGCGGTCCAGTCCCCTCCGAAACTGGACCGCCGAGCCCCATGCCGGGCCCCTCCAGGGGTGAGTCACAGGGGGTTGGAGGAGCCCCGGTCGCCGCTAACGGCGGCGGATGCCTCGAGCGGTGTCGATCAGGTCGACCAGCTCCTCGGTGTCGGCGTCACGGCGCAGTTCGTCAGCCACCCGGTCGGCCTGGTAGCTCAGCTCCTCCATGCTGCGGTCCTCGACGAAGGGGCTGTCCCGCAGCACCTCGGCGAACTCGGCCGCCACCACGGCCAGCCGGAAGTGGGGGTTGGCGTCACGGAACGAGCGCTCCACGTCTCCGGGCTGCAGGCTGGCCCAGGTCTCGGTGATCCGCTCGCTGGCCGGTCGGCGGTAGCGCAGGGTGGCGGTGGCGATCGGGCCCCGGCCGCGGTCCCAACCCCGGTCCAGCGTCACCTCGTAGAGGGCGGTGGAGCTCTGGCCCGCGCCGACCTCGCCGGCGTCGCGGGTGTCGTCGCGGAAGTCCTCGTCGGCGATGGCGCGGTTCTCGAAACCGAGCAGCCGGTACGAGATCACCTTGTCCCGGTCGAACTCCACCTGGATCTTGGCGTCGCGGGCCACCGAGGCCAGCAGGCTGGTGAGGTTCTCCACGAAGATGCGGCGAGCCTCGGCAGGCGTGTCGATGTAGTGGTAGGTGCCGTCGGCCTTGTTGGCCAGCTGCTCCATGAGCTCGTCGTTGAACGGGCCCAGGCCTACGCCGATGGTCGAAAGCCCGATGTCGCCCCGCTCGCCGATCTCTTCGAGGATGTCGTCGGTGCGGGTGGCGCCCACGTTGGCGACACCGTCCGACAGCAGCAGCACCAGCACGGCCCGGCCGCGGTCGGCCTCACTCAGGGCCATGCGGTAGCCGAGCGTCAGCCCTGCCTCGGCGTTGGTGCTCCCGCCGGGCTGGACCCAGTACCGGACCTCGTCCATGATCCAGTCGGCGTTGCCCGACACTCTGGTCGGATCGAGGATCGTGTCGGCCCGATCGTTGTAGGCCACGACACCGACCCGGGTGCTCCCCGGTAGGCCCGCCAGCAGCAGTTCGACGGCCTCGTGGACCAGGGTCATCCTCTCCATGGGCCGGTCGGCAGGCCCGGCGGACTGGCCCATCGACCCCGAGCGGTCCAGCACCAGCACCACGGTGTCGGGTATCACCAGGTCCGACAGCACCTCGGGGGCCTGCACGCCCACCCGCAGCATCACCCGGTCGGGGTCGCTGAACGGGGTGGGGGCCGCCTCCAGGGTTACGTTGAACTCATCGATGAGGGGTTGGTAGCCGCCGTCGAAGTAGTTGACGAACTCCTCCACGCGCACAGCCTCGATCGGCGGGAGCTGGCCGCCCTCGAGGTAGTTGCGGGTCACGACGTAGGACGCGGTGTCCACGTCGAGGGCGAAGGTGGACAGATTGTCCTCGTAGGTGTCCACGAACGGATTGACGCCGTAGTCCTCGAACGTGTTGGCCCGGCACTCCGGGCACCGCCGGCGGTCCGAGGCGGCCGCCTCCTCGCGAGACACGCCACTGGAGGTCGCAGCCGCAGCGGACTCCGCGGCGGTCTCCGCGGCGGCCATTGCGGCCTCCGCGGCGGTCTCCGCGGCGGCCATTGCGGCCTCCAACTCCGCCACTGCTTCCGCCGGCGCGGCGTCTGCAGCGGCCTGGGCGGCCTCCAACGCGACGAAGGCCTCTTCCTCGGCCATCGGCTCTTCCTCCGGCTCGAGCTCAGCCATTGCGTCATCCGTCCGGCTGCGGGGTGCGGCGGTTGTCGTTGCCGCGTATGACTCGGTGCCCGAGTCGGCGCGGTCGCCGCTGACATCCGTCGAGTCGATCGGGGAAGCCGCAGAATCGGGCGCGGCCATGTCGGCTGCCTCGTCGCCGGGTCCGCTGCAGGACACGGCCAGCAGACTCAGCGCCAGCACCGCTCCCAGCCATCCGACGCTCCGGTTCGTCCTAGTTCGGAACCTCTCGGATCCCCTGGTCTCCATGGTCACCCTCCTCCAGGTGGTGGACGCCCGTTGCGTCCGATCGCTTCCTACGACGACGGGCGCGGCCGTCTGGTTCCCAGAGGGATTACGAAGTCCCGCCGCGGGTCAGCCCGCGCGAGAGATCCTCACCGACCGACGCGGGTCCGTTCGGCCTCAGGAGCGGGAGGCGGCGAGGGCTTGGTCGACCAGCTCCAACGGGTGACGGACGTCCAGGCCGGCTGCGGCCAGGTGCAGCGAGCACCCCGGGTTGGCGCTGGCCACCACCGACGCGCCCGAGCGGGCCACCGCGGCGGTCTTGCGCTCGCGGATGGCCCTGGACAGCTCGGGCTCCATCACCGAGTAGGCGCCTCCGGCGCCGCAGCACAGGCCGTCGTCGTCGAGCGCGACCACTTCGGCGACGAACGGGCGCAGCACCGCCGGGACCGCCTGATGAGCCCGCTGCACGTGCCGGAGGTGGCAGGGATCCTGAACGGCCACGGTCACGTCCAGCGGAGCGGCCGGTCGCCGCGACACCAGCTCGTCGAGGCGCTCAGCCAGCCACTCATGGACGTCGTACACCCGGGCCGAGAAGGCCCGAGCCTCGTCCGTTCCCAGCAGATGCCCGTAGTCCTTCAGGGAGGCGCCGCATCCGGCCGCGTCCACCAGGATGGGGCGGTCGTTGCCCGACAGGCCGGCCATTACCTGGCGGGCCATGTCCTTCGTCTCGGACTCCAGTCCCGCGTGGATGTGCAGAGCCCCGCAGCACGGTGCGGCCCGGCCCGTGGGCTCCACCCCGACGCCGGCCGCCTCCAGCACCCGCTGCACGGCCAGGTGCACGTCGCGCTGCCAGGCGTCCATCACGCAGCCGGTGAACAGCCACACATCGTCTCCGGAGGTGCGCAGCTGCGGGCGCCGCAACGGCATCCTCGCCGGCAGCCCGAGACGCCTGGTCGGCACTAGCCGCAGCCGTATGGCCAGTGCCAGCAGAGTCGAGCCGGCCAGCAGCAGGCGGCGATGGCGCAGCATCCGCAGGGCCAGCCGCTGCCAGCGAGGCGTGATCCGGCCCGTGCCGGCCAAGGCGGCCCGGGTGCCCTCCATCAGATGCCCGAACGGCACCGCGCTGGGGCACGCCGTCTCGCAGCCCCGGCACTGCACGCAGGTCTCCATCGACCGGATCAGGTCCTCGGTCACCGGCGCGCCCTCGTTCTGCACCGCCCGCATCAGCGCGATACGGCCCCGGGGCGACTCGGTGTCGCGCCCGGTTATCACGAACGTGGGACAGTGCGGCAGGCACAGCCCGCAGGACACGCACGCGACCAGTTCGTCGTCGTCCAACCCGAGATGCATCAGAGTCTCCGCAGAGGGTCGCGGCCGGGGTTGAGGCGGCCGGTGGGGTCGAAACGGTCCTTGAAGCGGCGGTTCAGCTCGGCCACACCCGGCTCGACCGGGCGGGACGGCTGGGGCTCGGAAGCATGGACCACGCCGACGCCGATCTCAGCGACGAACGGGCCGGCCGCCCCGTTCCGGGCATCGAAGGCGGCGGCCTCCGCGGGCGTGCATGTCCACCGGTGGGGCGGCAGCTCGGGCGGGCCGTCCACGTCCTCGCAGGCGCCCAGCCGGCCCAGGTCCTCGTCCACGTCGACTTCGTAGCCGCTCAGCAGGGTCCACACGTCGGTTCCGTCCCACAGCACCGACGCCGTGGTGTGGCACGACCTCACCGCGCCCGGATCGGTGCCGGCCAGCCTTACCCAGCGCTCGCTCTCCCCCACCGGGACAGTGCGCACCAGCGCCTCGCCCACCAGGCCGAGCGTGCCCAACGACCCGACCAGCAACCGGCACAGGTCGAAGCCGCTCACGTTCTTGACCGTGCCTGCGCCCGCGCTGGCGACCCGACCGTCGGCGCACACGTAGCGGGCCTGTAGCAGGGCGTCGCGCACCGGCCCCCGCCCCAGGCGGGCAATGCTCGACTCGCCCGCCATCAGGGCCCCACCCACCGTGCCGCCGGCCCGCTCGGGCAGGGCGGTGCGCTGGCCGGCGGCCGCCAACTCCTCGTGGAGCGCAGCGACCGGCGTGCCGGCCCGCACCCGCACCGTCATCTCGGCCGGTTCGAAGGCCACGATGCCCGCCGGGGCCTGAACCTCCCGGGTGCCCGGCGCCGACTCCCCGCCCAGGCTCCAGCGGGTCCCGCCGCCCCGCACGCACACCGGACCGTCCGGGCCGACCTCGGCCGCGAACGCGATGAGAGCCTCGTCGAAGTCGGTCACCCCACTCGGCCTCTGGTCAGCCCCAGACGCCGGCGGCGTCGGAAGCCCTTAGAGCGCCGATGTCCGAGCAGCTGTGGGCGCTGGGCAGCACCTTGCCCGGGTTCATGCGGCAGTGCGGATCGAACGATGCCCGAAGGCGGCTCTGCTGGTCGAGGTCCACCTCGCTGAACATGCGGTTCATATACTCGCGCTTCTCCACCCCGATCCCGTGCTCGCCGGTGAGGGCCCCGCCCATGTCCAGCGACATCTCGATGATCTCGCGGCCCGCGGCATGCACCC
>VXNG01000047.1 GCA_009840695.1 Acidimicrobiaceae bacterium | reverse complement strand
GACGCCATGGCCGACGATCCGGACTTGCGAGCGGAGCTGAACTGGTTCCTTACGGTTCCCCCCGTGGAGATCGATGCCGACCACCCGGTGGTGGGCGCCCTCGTTGAGGCGGGTCGCGAGGTCCTGGGATTCTCCCCCGAGCTCGACGCCTTCCCCGGAGCCACCGACGCGCCCTACTTTCAGTTGACCGCCGGCATCCCCACCGTGGCCGCCTTCGGACCGGGAATGCTGCCGAGGGCCCACAGTCCCAACGAGTACATGGACGCCGATGGAGCGGCCCTGTCGGCCAGCATCTATGCCCTGGCTGCGCTGCGCTATCTCGGCGAGGCAGAAGCGGGGAGTTCATGACCGTCGCGACCTCAGAGTTGTGCGAGCGCTACCGGCTCATCTGCGTGTCGGTGGCGTGCGACGCGCTCTATGAGCTTGGTATGCCGGAGCGGGTGCTCCCCAGCGCGCTGCGGCCGCTGATGCCCGACGTGCGCATGGCCGGCATCGCCCACACCCTGGTGGGTCGGGCCATCCGTCCCGGAGTGGGATGGGACCGCGGACTCGAGCGCATCAAGTCGTACCTGGAGATGTTCAAGGAGCTGACTCCCGACTCGGTGCTGGTGTCGCACAACCCCGGCAGCGAGGTGGGTCACTTCGGGGAGCTGACCGGCAACTCGGCCCAGCAGTACGGCTGCACCGGCGTGGTGCTCGACGGCAACCTGCGCGACCTTGACGGCCTCCTCGACATCGGCCTGCAGGTCTTCTACCGGGACCTGTCGCCGCTCAATGCGATAGGGCGATGGGAGATGGTGGCCTTCCAGGTTCCCGTCACCATCGGCGATGTGACTGTCGAGCCGGGCGACCTGATCGTCGGCGACCGCGACGGTGTGCTGGTGGTTCCCGGACCCGAAGCCGAGCGGGTACTGGTTCAGGCCGAATCGATCGTGGGGTCAGAGGAGCTGGTGCGGGCGGACATGCGAGCCGGTGTCACCCCGTGGGAGGGCCTCGAGCGCCATGGCCACATCTGAGGAGACGATCGCGCCGTCCGGCTCGGCGTCGGCGCTGGTGGTCCCCCAGATGGGGGTGGTGGAGCAGGTGCTGGTGGTGGAGTGGCTGGTCGAGGACGGCTCTCTGGTCACTGCGGGCGAATCCGTGGTGGTGATCGACACCGACAAGGCCGAGACCGAGTTGGAGGCGCCGGCGTCGGGCCGGCTCCACGTCCTGGTGCCGGCTGGCGACGAAGAGGTGGCTGTAGGCACGGTCCTGGCCACTATCGCCGAGACGTGAGCGCAGCGAACACGAACTTCAAGCGGTTACCCACGTCAGGTGTCGCTAACTGCTTGAAGTTCCCCACGCGGGTCTCTCGATGACCGGGATCTTCTCGCTGGAGGGCCGGGTCGCGGTCGTCACCGGCGCGGCCGGCGGTCTGGGCGCGCCCATCGCCGAAGGGCTGGCCGGCGCGGGCGCCTACGTGGTGTGTGCCGATGCCGCCGAGGAGCCCAATCAGGCGCTGGTGCCGCGCCTGGGAGCCGATCGGGCCGAGGCCGTGACCGTGGACGTGTGCGACGAGGCGTCGGTGCAGGCCCTGGCCGACCGGGCTGCGGTGGTGTCGGGGAGCATCGACGCGCTGGTCAACTGCGCGGGAATCGGAGGACGGGATGCGGCCGCGACCTACGACGATGAGCTCTGGGCCCGGGTGATCGATGTGAACCTCACCGGCAGCTTCCGCACGTGCCGAGCGATCGGGCGTCGCATGGCGGCACAGCGGAAGGGCGGTTCCATCGTCAACATCGCGTCGATCCTGGGAGAGGTCGGGTTCGCGGGCAGCGTGGGATACCAGGCCTCTAAGGGCGGGGTAGTACAGATGACCCGCACCCTGGCGGTGGAGTGGGCCCCGCACGGGGTCAGGGTCAACGCCATCTCGCCCGGGCACGTGGGCACGCCGCTGGTGCACCGCCTGTGGGAGACCGAGCCCGCGCTGAAGGACCACTTCGAGAGCCGCACCCCGCTGGGCCGGCTGGCCGAGCCCTCCGACATGGTGGGCGCAGTGGTCTTTCTGACCTCGCCGGCGTCGGCGATGGTGACCGGTCAGATTCTGGCCGTCGACGGCGGCTACACGGCGCAGTGACCATGGCATCGCCGGGCATGGACCGGTCCGAGGCTCTGGCCCTGCACCGGACCATGGTGATGATCAGGGTGTTCGAGAGCCGGGTTGAGGAGCTGTTCTCCGCCGGGAAGCTCCCCGGCTTCGTGCACACCTATCTGGGTCAGGAGGCCATCGCGGCCGGTGTGTGCTCGCACTTGCGGCCCGACGACTACATCACCTCGACCCACCGCGGCCACGGCCATGCCCTGGCCAAGGGGATGGCTCCGGCCGCGCTGATGGCCGAGCTGTACGGGCGGGTCGACGGTGCCTGCCGGGGGCGGGGCGGCTCCATGCATGTCGCCGATTTCTCGCTGGGGATGCTGGGTGCCAACGGCGTCGTCGGCGGCGGGTTCGGGATCGCGTCCGGGGCGGCGTTGTCGGCCCGCTACCGGGGGACCGACAAGGTCGCGGTGTGCTTCTTCGGCGACGGCGGGGTCAACAAGGGCACATTTCATGAGGCCCTCAACTTCGCCTCGGTGCATCGCCTCGGGGTGGTCTTCGTGTGCGAGAACAACCAGTACGCGCAGTTCACGGCCTGGCAGCGCACCACCTCGGTGGACGATCTGGCTGCCAGGGCCGGTGCCTACGCCATGGCCGGCGAGACGGTGGACGGCAATGACGTGGACGCGGTCTCGACCGCGGCGGCGCAGGCGGTAGACCGGGCCCGCGCCGGATCCGGACCGACGCTGCTCAACATGGAGACGTACCGCTTCGGCGGCCACTACGTGGGTGACGCCGAGGTGTACCGCGACGCCTCCGAGGTGGACGAGCATCGCAACCGCGATCCGATACGGCGCTGGGAGGCCACGCTGGCCGAGCGAGGCTGGTTGGACTCGAGTGAGCGTGCCGCGGTCTGGGAGCACGCTGCCGGGGTGATCGAGGACGCCGAGCAGCGGGCCGAAGCCGGGGCCCTGCCCGAGCCTGACTCCGCGCTCGACGACGTGTTCACGCCGGTACAGCCGGCACCGGTCCGTGCCGGCCCTGCGCGGGGCGACACAGCCGACTCGGCCGGGGCCGGCCAGGCCGGTGAGGCCACCGAGACCCGTCGCATGACCTTCGGTCAGGCCACCGTCGATGCGATGGCCCGGGCCATGAGGGAGGACGACGGGGTGTTCACGCTGGGAGAGGACATCTCCTGGGGCGGCAACTTCGGCCAGTTCCGTGGCCTGGTCGACGAGTTCGGCTCTGGCCGGGTGATCGACATGCCTATCTCGGAGGCGATCATCGTGGCTGTGGCGGTGGGCGCGGCCACCGCGGGGTTGCGCCCGGTGGCGTCCATGAGCTTCGTGGAGTTCACGCTGGGGGCCATGGACGAGATCGTCAATCAGGCATCGAAGTTTCGCTACATGTTCGGCGGGCAGGTGTCGGTCCCGCTCGTGCTGCGGGCCTCGGACGGCGTGCTGCGTTCGTCGGCGCCCCAGCACTCCTCCAGCCTGGAGGGGTTGTTCACCCACCTGCCTGGCCTGAAGGTGGTGGCGCCCTCCAATCCGGCCGACGCCAAGGGCCTGCTGCGAACGGCCATCGAGGATCCCGATCCGGTCATCTACCTGGAGCACAAGAAGATCACCGCCCAGCGCGGCCCGGTCCCCACCGGCGATCATCGGGTGCCGCTGGGATCCGCGGCGGTGGCCCGCCCCGGCGCCGACGTGACGGTGGTGGCCTACTCGGCCATGGCGCTGAACGCGCTGGCCGCGGCGGAGCGGCTGGCCCCGGACGGCATCGACGCCGAGGTCATCGACCTGCGGTCGCTGGTGCCACTCGACTTCGAGACCGTACTGGAGTCGGTGGCCCGCACCCGCCGGGCGGTGGTGGCCCACGAGGCTTGGCGTTTCGGCGGCTTCGGGGCCGAGCTGGCCGCCGAGTTGCACTCCGAGTTCTTCGGGGAGCTAGAGGCGCCGGTGGCCCGCGTCGGCGCGGCCTCAGCCCCGATCCCGTTCAGCCCACCGCTGGAGGCCGCGGTGGTCCCAGGCGTCGATGCCGTAGAGGCGGCGGTGCGGACCGTGCTGGGTTAGCGGCCTCAGATCCCCTCTTCGCCCCCGCCGGCGGGGGAGTGGACCCACTCGGTGCTGAGGTCGCCGAAGGCCCGATGGAAGGCGAGCACCGTGTCGCCGCAGTGCGATCCGGGGCCACAGTGCAGGACGCCGGCGGGACGGAAGAAGTAGGTGCCCGCCCCGGCGGTGATCAGCTCGTCGGTCTCGGTGGACCGCTCCCGCAGGACAGTTTCGCCGTCGATCACGAAGCACTCCTCATGGTGGGGATGGTGGTGCCAACCGCCGTCGCCGTGGTCCCATTCGCGGGCACCGCCGAGCCAGACGTCTCCCACCGGTCCCCGGCCCAGAGGCTTGACGTGCCTACCGGGCATCTCCGGAACCGGGATCCAGTCCTGCTCGGAAGCCCGGCCAGGCACCAGCTCGGCAGGCGAGCCCATAAAGGTCGGGTCGTATCGCACCGGAGCGGATGTCATCAGCAGGGCAGCGCCGTCGGCTGTGATCCGCAACCGGGGGACGGTCCGCCCCTTCGGGAGGTGGACGTAGTCCCCGGCCTCCAGGGCGTGGGGCCCGGCCTCGAGCGAGCCCTGGATCACGAAGAGTTCCACCTCGGCCGTGAACGCGCCCCGTGCCTCAGTTCCCCAGCCCGCCCGCAGGCGCACAAGCCGGGTGCTCGAACCCCTCAGATCGGTCGACAGGATCCGGGCCCCGAGGGCGCCGTCGATCCCGGGGATGGTCATCGGTCTGGTCGGCAGCGAGGCGTCGTGGATCCCGGCCAGGTGCGTGGCCGTTCTGTCGACCAGAGCCGGATCGATGCGGTCTGCCATCGCCCTCAGCCCGTGTCGGGGGCGTGGTGACGCCTGCCCGCTCGGCTTCTCAGGCGTCGAGCACCTGGAAGCCGGCTCCGGCCAGATCGACGACCGGCGGCAGCGTGGACCACGGGAAGTTGATCCACAGGTCTGTGCGCCTCCATACGTAGTCGCACTTCACCAGGGAGTGCGACTTCTCGTAGAGCACCGCCGAGCGGACCTCGGCCACCTCGCCGAGGCAGTAATCGTGCACCAGCTTGAGGGTGTGGCCGGTGTCGGCCACGTCGTCGGCGATCAGGATCCTGGACTGCCGGTGGTCGACGAGATCGAGCTGGGGGGGCAGCACCACGGGTACCTCCAGGCGCTCGCCCACTCCGGTGTAGTACTCGCAGTTCATCACGTAGACGTTCTTGACCGACAGCGCATAGCCCAGCGATCCGGCGCAGAACAGCCCGCCCCGGGCGATGGCCAGAATCATGTCAGGCCGGTACCCGTCGTCGGCGACCATCTGCGCCAACTCGCGGACGCCGCGCCCGTAAAGCGCCCAGTCCATCTCCTCCCGTGCCGTACTGTCGCCCATAGCCTGCCGTCCTCCTGTGGTTCCCGACGGGTTCGCTAGTTCCTACTAGCTCCCGCCGGCCCGCGCAGGGATGTCAATATTCTTCGACCGGAAGATGACTCTGCTTAACACGAGATTGGGTGTTGTTATACAGAATCCTTGCAATCAGCAGATGGGCATGTATGATGTACCCGGCATTGGGGCGGTGCCGGCACTGGCAGACGCATACCAGAGATGGCGCCGGCACCGCCCCAGCCGCACCCTACAAGTATCTATTGCATTTACACACCTTTTAAATATATCTCATTTAGTAGACTGCATGGCGACCGCGATGCGGCGGTGGTCTTGGAGCATCTTCTCGGTTCCC
>VXNG01000081.1 GCA_009840695.1 Acidimicrobiaceae bacterium | reverse complement strand
GGAGGCCGTCGTCAACTCGGCCGGCGGCTAGCCGTGCATCAAGAGTGTGCAGTGATCAACTATAGCACTTCTCGTGTATATCTGACTACGGCCATGATCTCTCCTGCGTCCAGCACCTCTGCGAACGCCGGCATGGACCGAACCCCGTCGGCGATTACCTCGACCTGGTCGGCGACGTTGGGATATTGCGTGATCATCCGACCGTCCGAGATCTTCGTGCCCCGTCCCCCGCCTCCGTCGTTGCCGTGGCAGTTGGCGCAGCGGTCGATGTAGACCTGCCGCCCCGCCACCAGTTCCCGATCGGGGAAGCCGTCCGGGCCGACGGGTACCTCTGGCACGTCGTCGGCCGCACAGGCGCCGGCCGCCGCGATCGCAGCGATCAGGGCCGCCAGCAGCAGGCGGTGCGGGAGTCGGCGGCAGCGGAGCATGGCGCAATGAGGTGCGGGGGGATCGCCGTCCAACGATACTTGCGCCATGGGATTCGATCCCACCCGTCCCCACCGTCGCCGTCCGTCTGACATTGTCTTCGTGGTCGCGGGACTGCTGGTGGCCATCGGCCTGGTGGTCTGGGCGCTCCTGGGGTAAGCGGCTGTGGACGAACCGGAGCGCCTCGGCGAGGTGGAGGTGCGCTTCATCCAGTCCTATTTGGCCGCCAAGGACTACATCTGTCCCAACTGCAACCGGACCATCCCGGCCGGAACCGGCCACTACGTCGTGGTGCCCGTCGAGGCGCCCGACCTTCGTCGCCACTGGCACCGGGGATGCTGGGACCGGCGCCGGCCGAGCGAGAACCGCTAGAAGGCGCCCTCGATCACGTCGACTTCGACCCCGGTGACGGTGGCCACGTCGAAGCGGACCCGACCCCGGCGATCGTTGGCCTTCAGCCACTGAGCGGCCAGCGACCGAATCTTGAGTTGCTTGCGCCGGTCCACCGCCTCCGCAGCCGTCCCGAAGCGGTTCGAGCGCCGCGACTTGACCTCGCAGAACACGATCTCGCCGTCGCGGAACAGGACCAGATCCAGCTCGCCCGAGCGCACCCGCCAGTTCTGGTCCAGGACCTCGTAGCCGGCCTCCCGGTACCAGCGAGCAACCTTGCGCTCACCCCACGCGCCGCGGGCTTGCTTCGAACGGTCCGGGGATCGGCCACTCCGATGCGCAGCACCGGACTGGGGGTCAGCGATAGCGCTTTTCCTTGACCTTGGCCGCCTTGCCGACGCGGTCGCGCAGGTAGTACAGCTTCGCCCGGCGCACATCGCCCTGGATGATGCGCTCGATGCGGTCGATCACCGGGGTGTGCACGGGAAACGTCCGCTCCACGCCCACACCGAAGCTCACCTTCCGCACGGTGAAGGTCTCGCGCACTCCGCTGCCCTGGCGCCGGATGACGATGCCCTCGAACACCTGAGTGCGGGCCCGGTTCCCCTCCACCACCCGCACATGCACGCGGACGGTGTCGCCCGGCTGGAACTCGGGGATGTCGTCGCGAAGGCTCTGCGCATCAACGAGGTCGGTGGGGTTCATGGCTGTCTCCGCTCACATCGGCCGCGGCGGCCGGGCCGGGCGAGTCTACGAGGGCCACTCCCCGCCTCCACCGGCGTCGAGACCGTGATCCGAGAGCAGCTTCCGCTCCTCGTCGCTGAGCCCGCCGCGGCCCTCGATCAGGTCGGGCCGGCGCTCGATGGTGCGGGCCAGAGACTGGGCTCGGCGCCAGCGAGCCACCTTGGCGTGGTCGCCGGACAGGAGCACCTCGGGCACGGACCAGCCCCGGAAGCTTGCCGGCCGGGTGTATTGCGGGTATTCCAGCAGCCCATCGCGGAAGGACTCCTCGGCGGTGGAAGCCTCGTTGGAGAGCACTCCGGGCACGCATCGCGCCACCGCCTCCAGCACCACCAGGGCGGCTGCCTCACCGCCGGCCAATACCACATCGCCGACCGAGAGCTCTCCGTCCACCAAATGCTCACAAACCCGCTCATCGACGCCCTCGTACCGCCCGCAGAGCATCGAGAACCCCGCCCCGGAGGCCAACTCGCCAGCCATGTCCTGGTTGAAACGACGTCCCGCGGGCGAGAGGTAGTACAGCGGCCGGGGCGGCTCGACTGCCTCGACCGCGTCGAACAGTGGCTGGGGCATCATGACCATTCCCGCTCCGCCGCCGAAGGGAGCGTCGTCGGTGCTGCGGTGGCGGTCGGCGGCAGCCATCCGGAGGTCGTGGACCCTCACATCGAGCGTGTGGGCGGACCGAGCGCGCCCGATGACGGAGGCGGAGGCCATTGTCTCCACCAGGTCGGGGAAGATCGTGAATATGTCGATGCGGAAGCTCACGGCTCCGTCTCGGCTTCAAAGAGTCCGTCGGGTACGTCCACCTCGATGCGCTCGCCGGGTTCATAATCGACCACGAAGCGCAGGGGAACGAGGGTGCCGTCGACGAGTTCGAGCAGATCGCCGGCCGGATTCGCAACGACGGATGCGACCCGGCCCCGGTCCGTGCCGGACACCTCCACTACCCGCGCTCCGATCAACTCGTGGACCCACAACTCGTCGGTATCGGCGATCGGCGCGGCTCGCAGCACCAAGCCCCGCAGGGCCTCTGCCTTGTCGCGGCCATCGATGCCGGCGAACATCACCAGATGGCGCTGGTTGTGGGGCCGGGCCGCGGCCACCCGAAGCGTCCCCACATCGGTCTGCAGCTCCGATCCCGGCGCCAGGCGCTCGGGCCGGTTGGAGACCAGTGTGACGGTGACCTCGCCGCCGGTGCCATGGGGCCGCCCGACGCGGCCTATCTCGAGCAGGGGCGCGGACTCCGCCCCGGACGAGTCGGACGGGTTAGTCGACGAACTCGACCTCGATGTCCACATCGTCGCGCGACCCGGCAGCGCGTACGAGAGTCCTGATGGCGTGGGCCACGCGGCCTCTCTTCCCGATGACCCGGCCCATCTCCCCCTGAGCGACCCGGACATCGAGGCGCACCGCGTCGGTCCCGGCCGAGGTCGCGGTGATCTGCACCGCATCGACGTCGTCGACGATGCTGGTGACGACGTAGCGGCACATCGCCTCGGCGGTGGGAGCTAGATCGCTCACGAGTCGCCGTCCTCAGAGCTAGCCGCGTCCGCGGTCCCGGTGCCGGCCGGATCCGGCCCGCGGAAGGTCTCCCAGGCACCGCTGATTCTCAACAGCTTCTCCACCCGCTCGGTGGGCTGGGCACCGTGGCGCAGCCAGTGCAGGGCCCGCTCGTTGTCGATCCGCACCACCGAGGGGTCCTGACGGGGCTCGTAGATCCCGATTATCTCGATGAAGCGCCCGTTGCGGGGCGCGCGAGAGTCTGCCGCCACAACGCGGTAGGTGGGCTGCTTCTTTTTCCCCATCCGCATGAGGCGCAACTTGACGGCCAATGTGATTCCTCTGATCTGCTAGGTGTCTCGGGCGAAGGGTCAATTCAACCCGGGCCAGTCACCCTTTTCCAACCCTGGAAGGGTCAGAGGCGCCTTGGAGATGGGTACCGGCCCCTTGGGCGTGGTGCGGCCACCGGCGCCGCGCCGCTTGGAAGCGGATGACTTCGGTCTGGAACGCCCGGTCTGCCTGGAAGATCCGGGCCTCGCTGCAGCGGCTCCGCGCTTGCCGCCGAGCCCGCCGAGGCCCCGCATCATGGACCGCATCTGCTTGAACTGGTCGACCAGTGCCTTGACGTCGGCCGGGCGGCAGCCGGAACCGGCTGCTATGCGCTGGCGTCGGGATGCGTCGATGATGTCGGGCTCAGCCCGCTCCACGGGAGTCATTGAGTGGATCATGCCGGTGATGCGGCTGATACGGCTCTCGTCGATGTCGGCGTCCCGCATCTGCCGCGGCATCCCGGGCATCATGCCGAGGATGCTGCGTAGGTTGCCCATACCGAGGACCTGCTGCATCGTGGACAGGAAGTCGTCGAAAGTGAACGTGCCCTCCAGCAGCCGCGACGCCGTCTCTTCCGCCTGCTCGGCCTCGAAGGCGACCTCGGCCTTGTCGATCAGCGTCTCGACGTCGCCCATCCCCAGGATGCGGCTGGCGAGACGGTCGGGATGGAACGGCTCGAAGTCGTCCAGCTTCTCGCCGACCGAGGCGAAGGCGATGGGCCGCCCCACAACCTCCTTCACCGACAAGGCGGCACCGCCCCGAGCGTCGCCGTCCAGCTTCGTGAGGATCACGCCGTCGAGGGCCAGCGTGTCGTGGAAGGCCCTGGCCGAGTTCACCGCGTCCTGGCCGACCGTGGCGTCCACCACCAGGAAGGTGTAGTGGGGCCGCACCGCCTTGGAGATCCGGCGGGCCTGGTCCATCATCTCGGTGTCGATGGCCAGGCGTCCGGCGGTGTCGACGATCACCACATCACGCCCGGTGCGGGCTGCCTCAGCCAGTGAGGCCGACGCCGCCTTGACCGGGCTGCGAGAGTGGCTGAAAACGGGCACGCCGGCGCGCTCACCGAGCGTGCGGAGTTGCTCCACAGCAGCGGGGCGCTGCAGGTCGGCACCGACCAGCAGAGGGCTGCGGCCCTGGCGCAGGAACCATTGGGCCAGCTTGGCCGCATTGGTGGTCTTGCCCGATCCCTGCAGGCCGGCCAGCAGGATCACGGTGGGCGGCTTCGATGCGTAGGTGATGGCCAGCCGCTCACCGCCCAGGCTCGTGGTGAGCTCGGAGAGAACGACCTTTATCACCTGCTGGGCGGGGTTGAGCGCCCGGGAGAGCTCCTCGCCGACAGCTCGCTGGCGGATGCGCCCGGTAAGGCTCGTGACCACGTCCAGATTGACGTCGGCCTCAAGCAGAGCGACCCGGATCTCCTGCAGAGCCGCGTCGACATCCCCGTCGGAAAGCCGTCCCCGGCCGCGCAGCCTGGAGAAGACGGTCTCGAAACGTCTAGTCAGCGTGTCGAACATGGCCGAGCCACACTACCCGCGCGGGTTCTCAGGCGAACAGGGCGTCGACGAACTCCGAGGTGTCGAACGGCACGAGGTCGGCGATTCCCTCGCCGATCCCGACGAGCTTCACCGGCACTCCGAGCTCGACATGCACGGCCACCACGATCCCGCCCTTGGCCGAGCCGTCGAGCTTGGTGAGCACCACCCCGGTTACGTCGACTGCCTCGGTGAACTGCCGGGCCTGGGCCAAGCCGTTCTGACCGGTGGTGGCGTCGAGCACCAGAAGGGTCTCGGTGACTGAACCGGCTGCCTTGTCGGCCACCCGCCGCACCTTCTGGAGCTCGGCCATGAGGTTGTGCTCGGTGTGGAACCTTCCGGCGGTGTCGGCCAGGACCAGGTCCGCCCCCCGGGCCGCGGCCGACTCCACCGCGTCGTACACCACCGACGCAGGGTCGGCACCGGCGGAGCCCCGCACGATGTGCGTCGAGGAACGCTCCGCCCACATGGCCAACTGGTCGGCGGCCGCGGCGCGGAAAGTGTCGCCTGCGGCCAGCACCACCCGGGCGCCGGCGTCCGCCTCGCGCTTGGCCAGCTTGCCGATGGTGGTGGTCTTTCCGGTGCCGTTGACGCCGACGAACAACCACACCGATGGGCGCTCGCCGTCGCCGCCGCGGGACAGCGACCGGTCGAAGTCTCCGAGCCGCTCGCGCAGTTCGGCCTGAAGCGCGGCCTTCGCCGCTACGGGGTCGTCTCCGACGGCTCCGGCCCTCGCTCTGGCCGCATCGACGATCTCGGAACTGGTCGCCAACCCGACGTCGGCTCTGATCAGAGCTTCGGTCACTTCGGTCCAGGCTTCGTCGGAGACCGAGGTCCGCTCCAGCGCCGAGGCCAGCGGTCCGGTCAGAGCGGTACGCGCCCTCGTCAGGCGGTCGCGCAACGAGGGCGCGGGCACGTCGTCGACTCCAACAGCCCGGTCGGCCAGCCGGCCGATCACACGGTCGGCGGCATCGCTCACCGCGGTCGCGCCGTCACCAG
>VXNG01000219.1 GCA_009840695.1 Acidimicrobiaceae bacterium | reverse complement strand
CCTCGGCATACCCAACCAGCGGGGCGTGGAGCTGGCCGTGGCCGACTTCGGCCCGATCCACGGCTTCGACGTTGACCTGGGAACCCGCTACGACGACTTGTGCTCCTCCGACGGCGCTCAGGCCGCGGCCCAGCAGATCGTGGCCGACGAGGACGTGATCGGCGTGATCGGGCCCTCCTGCTCCACCGCGGCCGTCGCCGCCTCACCCCTCATCACCGCGGCCGGGATGGTTCTCTTCGCGCCTTCCAACACGTCGCCCACCCTTACTTCAGACCTGGCCGGCAATCCCGGCCTCAACCACAGCGTCGGCTACTACCGGACCTCCAACAACGGCCTGTACGTGGGCGAGACCATGGCCCGATTCGCATATCAGGGGCTGGGCCTGGCCACCGCGGCGGCCATACACGACGGCGACCCCTACTCCCGGTCGATAGCCCAGGCCTTCGCCGACAGCTTCGAGCGGCTGGGGGGCACCGTCACCGGCTTGGTGGCCATCAACAAGGAGGACACCGACATGGTGCCGGTGCTGACCGAGGTCGCCACCGGGAATCCCGAAGCGCTCTTCTTTCCCATCTTCCAGCCCGCCGGCGACTTCCTGACCGATCAGGCGCCCGGAGTGGCCGGTCTCGCCGAGACGATCCTGCTCACCGACGCCGCCCTGCTCAACGACGGCTTCATGTCGCTGCCGCAGTCGGCCGGCGTGTACTTCTCGGGGCCGGACCTGCGATTCGGGGCCACCTCCAATCAGAGCACCGGAAAGACCCCCGAGAGCCTGCTGGACGCCTACCGCGAGATCTACGGTGAGCCGCCCTCCGCTCCGTACTGGGCTCATGCCTACGACGCCGCCACCCTGCTGCTCGAGGCCATCACGGCCGCGTCCTCAGTCGAGGACGGCACTCTGGTCATCGACCGGTCGGGCGTCAGGCAATACCTGGACTCGGTGAGCGGGTACGGCGGCATCATCGGCACGATCAGCTGTGACAGCTTCGGGGACTGCGGCTCCCAGAAGACCACCGTCATCCACCACCTCGACCCTGAGGACATCGAGGCCAGCCTGGCCAACATCGTCTTCGAGTTCGCCCCGGCGTGAGACTACGCGCCCTTGCGGTGGCGACCGCGCTGGCGGTCTCCCTCACGCTGGTGTCGGGGAATCCTGCGGCCACGGCCCAAGGAGCGGTGAACCTGGGAGCGATCGAGGCGCGCCTCGGCACGAAGTGGCTCCCCGACGGACGTGTCGAGGTCGGCCTGCAGGTGCTCTCCGATGGCGGCGCGTGGGGAGACATCGTGCTGCCGCCCAAGCGCCTGATGCCCGCCGGCCGCGAACACTCCCGTTGGCTGACGACCTCTCCCTTCGCCCTCGAGGGAGAGGTGGTCCGCGTCGTAGCACGGCGGCTCGCGGACGGTGTCGTCAGCGTGGCGCTGAGAGTGCACGACGCCGATGATGGCTGGGGTGAGCGCCGGCTGCCGCGGCGCCACCTGCTGTACGCCAGCAATCAGCCCGGTTTCTGGACTTGGTCGTCACCGGTGACGATCGTCCCGGTGTGGCCCCAGATCGTCGCCTTCTACGGCCATCCCGGGGTCCGCTCCATGGGTGTGCTCGGCCATGGAACACCCGCGGAGGTGGCCACCGAGGTCGCCGTGTGGACGGAACGCTACGACCAGCTGAACGGACCGCGCGGCGCGATCGGGGCCTATCACCTGATCACCGGCGTTGCCCAGGCGAATCCCACGTCGGACGGCCACTGGCTTTACCGGCTCCCCGACGACCGCATCGCCGAGTACGTCGAGGCGGCCCGGGAGCACGGGATGCTCCTGTTCCTCGACAACCAGATCGGCTGGAGCGACCCTCTGGCTGAGGTGCAACTCCTCGAGGACTTCCTGAAGGAGCCCTTCGTCCACATGGCCTTGGACCCGGAGTTCGCGACCGCGCCGCTGGGGGTCCGTCCCGGCTTGGCCATCGGCGGCATCACCGGCGACCAGGTGAACGAGGTGCTCGAGTACCTCTCGGCGCTCGTCGAGTCCGAGGGGCTGCCCACCAAGATCCTGATGGTGCACCAGTTCGCCGAACGGATGCTGCACGACCGCGAGGTGATCGAGCCACAGCCCGGCGTGGAGTTGTCGATCGACATGGACGGCATCGGGACCCCTCGCGCCAAGCTGAGGGGCTACCGGCTCTTCGCCATCACCGAGCCGTCGCAGCTGCCTACGTTCAAGCTGTTCTTCACCCAGGACACGCCGTTGATGACCCCGGAGGAGGTCCAGGCGATGGAGCCGGTGCCCGACGTGGTCATCTACCAGTAGCCGCGGGACAGCCCCTCAGGTGAGCAGCAGGCCGATCTGGCGGGAGGAGGCCACCAGCGCGCCGGTGGCGTCCCACAGTGAGCCCGACTCGATCATCCGGCCGTCGTGGAGGTCGTGGCTCTCCTGGCGGACCTGGAGCCACCCCGGCGCCGGGGTCCGCCGAGCGTGGACAGTGAGTTCGATGGTCGGCACCCAGCCGATGAAGCCCAGCAGGGGGTACAGCGAGGGCGGCAGGGCGTCGGCGAAGAACGGCAGCGCCATCGCCGAGGGCTGCGCGCCGTCGCTGAAGCGGATCCAGCCGTCGATCAGGGCCCGGTCGCTGCCCCCCGCGGGCGCGTGGTCGGGATGCACGTGCACGTCGACCCGGGTGAGGATCGGCAGCTCCACCCCCTGTTCGAGCGATCCCCGATGGACGCAGTCCTCGACCGGCGGGATCGTCGGCGGCGCCTGGGCGATCTCCGGGCCGCCACCGCCCGCAGCCAGGTTGGCGAACGCGGCCAGCACCTCCAGCCGCTGCTTGCCCGCCTGCCACAAGGAGCCTCGCAGCGTGCTGACGGTACGGCCGGAGCGGACGACCTCGGCTCTCACGTCGCCGTCGGCGTCGCCCCGGGCCGGGCGCAGGAAGTGGGTGGTGACCGAGATCGGGTCGGGATGGGGCACGAGCGAGCGCATGGCCCTCAGCACCGAGGTGAGCGCGTAACCACCGTTGCTGTTGTCGCCGATGTTCCAGCCGGCCGACAAGTGGGTTGCCCACCGGCCCTCGCCCGCCGGTTCAACCGCCGTCTCGGCGTCGAACCGGCTCATACCCGCTCGGCCTCAAAGGCGCCGGTGAACACGCTGGTAGTCTGGCGCTTTCGCGCGTCCACACAACTCGGAGAATCCCCATGCGACTCGTTACCGTCCGCATCGATGGAGCCACCCGTGCCGGCAGAGTGTCCGGTGACGAGATAGTCCTGCTCGACGCGCCCGACGTGCGGGCGGTCCTGGAGGCCGGACCGGTCACGGCGGGCAGCCTGTCTGTCGCCGATCAGGGCGGCACGCTGGCGCTGGACGGCACTGATCTAGCTCCGGTGGTACCCGGGCCCGACAAGATCGTCTGCGTCGGGCTGAACTACCGCGACCACGCCGCCGAAACCAACCACCCGCTGCCAACGGCACCGATCTACTTCGCCAAGTACCGCCGAGCGCTGACCGGACCCTACGACCCGATCCGCCTCCCGCCGCCGGAGGTGTCGACCAGTGCCGACTGGGAGGTGGAGTTGGCGGTCGTCATCGGCCGGCAGGTACGCAACGCCGGGCCGGAGGAGGCACTGGCCGCCATCGCCGGGTTCACGGTGCTCAACGACGTGTCCATCCGGGACTGGCAGACACGGACCACGCAGTTCCTGGCCGGGAAGACCTTTGAGGGCTCGACACCGGTCGGTCCGGCACTGGTCACCGCGGATGAGATCGGTGACGGCTCGGGATTGGGTGTGAGCTGCACTGTCGACGGAATCACCAAGCAGTCGTCCAACACCGATCAACTGGTGTTCGGCCCGGCAGAGCTCGTGGCCGACCTGAGCACGATCATGACCCTCGACCCGGGCGACATCATCGCCACTGGCACGCCCGGCGGCGTGGGTATGGCCCGCGACCCCCAGCAGTGGCTTGCGCCTGGCATGGTCGTGCGCACCGCCATCGAGGGCATCGGCGAGATGGTCAACCACTGTGTAGTCGGCTGACAACAGGCCTGACGACCCTGCCAGAGCCCCGCCGACTGCGGCAGTGACCGGGAGCCCGACGGCCGGAGCGACCACGGTCGCCCAACTGTCGGTCGAAGCCCTCCGGTCGCTGGGCGTGGACACTCTGTTCTGCCTGCCCGGCGTCCAGAACGACGACTTCTTCGACGCCCTCGTCGACGACCGCGACATCCACCCGGTAGTGACCCGCCACGAGCAGGGCGCGGCTTACATGGCCCTGGGCGCGGCCCAGGCCACCGCCCGCCCGGCCGCGCTGTGCGTCGTGCCCGGCCCGGGCATGCTCAACGCCGCGGCCGGCCTCACCAGCGCCTACTGGGGCAATGCCAGGGTGCTTGCTCTCGTCGGGGCCGTCCCCGCACGGTTGCGTGGACGGAGCACCGGGATTC
Organism: Acidimicrobiaceae bacterium; assembly: GCA_009840695.1. Next base: position 1,541 of record VXNG01000219.1, on the reverse strand, counting down.
TGCACGACCTGCCCGACCCTGCCGCGGTGCTGCGGCAGTTCACGAAGCACACCGGCTACGTCGGCAGCGGGCTCGACGCTGCCGGCGTGTGGCAGCAGGCCATCGACGAACTCGTGTCCGGCGGGCCCCGCCCCGTGGGGGTGGAGGTGCCCGTGGACGTGTGGAGCCAGCCCGCCGACGGCGTGCTCGAAGCGCCCCGGGCGTCGACACCGCCGGTTGACGCCGACCGGGTCGAGGAGGCCGCCCGGGTCCTCGGGCAGGCCCGTCGTCCACTGATCATGGTCGGCGGCGGTGCCCAGGACGCCTCTGAGCCCGTCCGGGAGCTGGCCGAGATGCTGGAGGCTCCGGTATTCGCCCGGCACATGGGCCTGGGGGTGATGGACACGCGCCATCGCCTGCACGCCTACCTCACCATGGGGCGCGATCTGTGGTCCACCTCGGACGTCGTGGCGGGAATCGGCACCCGCATGGAGTTTCCGAACATCGAGTGGGGGGTACAGCCCGGACAGCAGATCGTGCAGATCAACATCGACGCGGCTGAACTCGACCGGCACAACACCGGGACCATCGGGGTCCACGGCGACGCAACCGAGGCGTGCCGGCTGCTGGTGGACGCCCTCGACCGCCACAACCGCCGCCGGGACGACCGCACGTCCGAAGTCGCCCGGCTGCGGGCCGAGCACTTCGAGCGGATCGCCTACCTGGAGCCCCAACTCAGCTACCTGCGAGCCATCCGGTCGGTGATGCCCGACGACGGGATCATCGTCGAGGACGTGACGCAGGTGGCCTTCGCAGCCCATATCGGCTACGAGCACCGCCGGCCCCGGACGTATCTGGCCACCGGCGGGGCGGGGACGCTCGGAGCGGGCGTGGCCCACGGCATCGGCGCCGCCGCCGCGGTGCCGGACCGGGCCCAACTCACTATCGTCGGCGACGGCGGGATGCTGTTCACCGCCACGGAGTTGGCGACCGCGGTGCAGCACAGCATCAACACGACGGTGCTGCTCTTCGACAACGCTGCCTACGGCAACGTCCAGCGTCTGCAAAGGCAGCGCTTCGGCCCGGATCGGACTATCGCCTCGGCCCTTCGCAACCCCGACTGGATCGCCTTCGGTGAGAGCTTCGGCGTGCGGACCGAGCGAGCAAGCAGCCCCGAGACCCTGCCAGCGGTGCTCGAAGAGTCGCTGACCTATCCGGAGCCGTCGATGGTGGTGGTCGACATCGCCGACGAGCCCGACCCGTGGCCCCTCCTCCGAGTCCGGCGCTGATACTAGGATCGCAGCGATGACCCGAACGAGTGGGCCTCGCCGAGGCGCGCCGCGTACCGGAGTCGATTGGTTCCTTACTTTCCTGCGAGTGGCGGCCTTGACGGTGATAGCGGTCGGCCTGCTCGCCTTCATCTGGCAGGAGATCGACACCGACAATCCCTTCGCCCGCTGGGCCAATCCCGATGCGACGGGGCTGACCGGAGCCCAGTTCCGGGGCTTGATCATCTCCGGCGTGGCCCAAGGCTGCATGTACGGGCTGATCGCGCTGGGCTA
>VXNG01000180.1 GCA_009840695.1 Acidimicrobiaceae bacterium | reverse complement strand
CTGCAGATCATCGAGTGGGGCGCCACCCCCGACGAGGGTCACGGCTGACGCAACGTTTGACGGCTGCGCTCGCCGCGGGCAGGCGCTGAGCCGGCCCGGAGACGCAACGACACCGGCGGCTATGGAGTTCCGCACGATCGGACGCAGCGGCGTCAGGGTGAACCCCCTCGCGCTAGGCACCATGGTGCTGGGTCCGTGGGGCAACACCGATGTCAACGCCTGCCGACGCATCGTCAACCGCGCCCTCGACGCCGGGCTGAACCTCGTCGACACGGCCGACACCTACGGGGACGGAGCCACTGAGGAGATCATCGGTCCGGCGTTGAAGGGCCGCCGGGACGACGTGGTGCTGGCTACCAAGTTCCAGAACCCGGTGGGCGACCATGACGACCCCAACCGGCAGGGCAACTCTCGCCGGTGGATGATGAGAGCCGTGGAGGACAGCCTGCGCAGGCTGGGCACCGACTACATCGACCTGTACCAGGTGCACCGGCCCGACCCTCACACAGACATCGCCGAGACCGTCGAGGCGATGAGCGACCTCGTGCGGGCGGGCAAGATCAGAGCCTGGGGCACGTCGACGTTCCCGGCCTCCGAGATAGTCGAGGCGCACTGGGCGGCACAGAGGTCGGGGGCGATCGCCCCGCACTGTGAGCAGCCGCCCTACTCGATCATGTGCCGCGGCATCGAGAGCGACGTCCTCGATGTGTGCGCCCGCTACGGCATGGGTGTGATCACCTGGAGTCCGTTGGCTGGGGGTTGGCTGACCGGCAAGTACACCCGAGCCGACCCGGCCCCGCCGGGCAGTCGGGGCGCCACCAATCCCGACCATTTCGACGGAGGGAACCAAGCCAAGTTCGATGCCGTCGAGAGGTTGGGTCCGGTAGCGGCCGCTGCGGGAGTGTCGATGACCCACATGGCCCTGGCTTGGATCCTCGAGCATCCGGCGGTGACGGCTGTGCTCATCGGGCCGCGCACCGAGGACCAGCTCACCGAGCTGCTGGCCGTGGGCGATCTGCGTCTCGACGAGGACACGCTCGACGCCATCGACTCGGTGGTGGCTCCGGGCGTCAACATCAACGAGGCCGACACCTACTGGACGCCACCGGCGCTCGAACCCTCGTCCCGCAGGAGGCCCCGATGAGGGCGATCCTGGCCCGGCTGGTCAACTGCGGTAACGCCTCGGGCGGTTCCGTCATCAACTTGATCTGGTGAGCTGTGCCGGCCGCGCTGCCGGCGTTGTTCACAATGTCGAGTAGACGAGGGACCGGCTACACGCCCTCGACGATGATCTTGCTGACATCGGCCGACTCATCCCGGAGGCCCTTGATGGCCGCCAGCTCGGAAGAGTTCTCCCAGCGGATCGCTTCCTCGTAGCTCTCGAACTCGATTACCGCCACGCGGCTGGGTGTCCAATTGCCCGCAACCGTCTCGGTTCTCCCCCCGCGGACCAGGAACTTGCCGCCGTGGGCCTTGACTGCCTCGGTTACACCCGCCAGGAACTCAGCGTGCTTTGACTCGTCACGTACCTCGGTGGTGATGATTGCATATCCTGCCACTGTGCTGCTTCCCTTCTAGCTGGGCTGATCCGTCCCGCGGAAGCGACAGACCCTAGCAAACTACCCTGAAGACGGGCGTTCAGCCGCGGTCAACCTGGAACGAGAGTACGGCAGAGTGCGGGTCAACGAGAACATCCGGTACGACCCAGAGGACCCCTGCCCCCTCCCGATTGCGGCCGGTGTGGCGTTTCAGGGAGTCATTCTGATCCTTCCCACGGTGGTCGTCATCGTGGTGACTGCCGCCCTGGCGGCCGGTGAGGACGACACTTACCTGTCATGGGCGGTGTTCGCGGCTCTGCTGGTGAGCGGCAGTGCGACGGCTCTCCAGGCGGCGAGACTGCGCCGCTTCGGGGGAGGAGCGGTTGTCTTCACCTGCGTTGCGCTGGCCTACCTGGGTATCTCGGTCCTGGCATTGGACGCGGGCGGACCGGCGTTGCTGGCGAGCTTGACGATCGTGGTGGCGATCACGCAGTTGTCGCTGGCCAGGTGGCTTCCTTCGCTGAGGGGGCTGATCACCCCGGTCGTATCCGGCACGACTCTGATGCTGATCGCCGCCAGCATCATGCCGCTCGCGTTTGACAGGATCGACGAGGTTGCGCCCGGTGGGTCGGCTGCGGCAGGGCCGGTCGCCGCGGCCGTCTCGCTGGGGGTTACTGCTGTTCTGACGCTGCTGGCTTCGGGTGTCTGGCGGCTGTGGACGCCGCTGATCGGGATCGCGTCCGGCTCCGTGGCTTCAGCGCTGTTCGGGGGCTACGACTTCCGGCCGGTGCTCGACGCTGCTTGGGTCGGTGTCCCGTCGCCCGACCTGCCTGCACTCGACCTGACACTGGGCGCGGAGTTCTGGGCGCTCGTCCCGGTGTTCGTGCTCGTCGGCCTGGTAGTGGGCATCAAGAACATCGGTGATGCCGTGGTCGTCCAGCAAGTGTCCCGGCGCCGTCCCCGCGCCACCGACTTCCGGCTCGTCCAAGGAGCACTCAACGTCAACGGTCTGGGCGTGCTGGCAGCCGGACTCGTCGGGGTCCCGCCGACCACGATCATGTCGTCCTCGAGCACCGTGCTGGTCGGCCTCACCGGGGTGGCCTACCGCCGCGTCGGGTATCTGATCGGCGCGTTCCTGGTCGCCCTGGCCTTCCTGCCCAAGTTCATGGCGTTCCTGTTGACCGTTCCCAGTCCCGTAGTGGGCGCCTACCTGCTGGTCCTGATGGGAATGCTGTTCCTGGAAGGCATGCGGACGGTGCTACGCGACGGCCTCGATCACCGGAAAGCCCTGGTGGTAGCGCTGGCCCTCTCGATCGGCATGGGCGTGGAAGGCCGCACGATCTTCAGAGACCTGCTCGGCGAGACGTGGGGCCGCTCGCTGGACTCGGGGATGATGTCGGGAGCGCTTGTGGCACTGCTGCTTACGTTGTTCATGGAGGTCACCCGTCGTCGCCGTGCCCGACTCAAGGTCAGGCTGGACATGTCAGCCCTGCCCGACATAGATGACTACCTCGACAAGCTGGCTCTCAGTTTGGGATGGAATGCCTCGTCGGCCGAGCGGCTGCGGGCCGCCGGCGAGGAGACCCTGTCAAGCCTCATGCAACCGTCCCACGAACCGACCGGCGACACTCCGCCGCGGCTTGTGATCGTGGCACGTCCCGACCGCGGAGCCTTGGAGATGGACTACATCGTCGTCCTGTCCGAGGGCAACCTGGAGGATCGGCTCGCCTATCTCGACGAACGGACTGATGAGCCCGACGAGCGAGAGATCTCCTTCCGTCTCCTGAGGCACTACGCCTCCTCCGTCCGTCACCGTAAGTTCCACGGCGCGGAGATTGTCACCGTGAGGGTGGAGGCCTCGTAGCCGCGCCCGGTGCCATCGCTGGTCGGATGGCTCAGCGGCCGCCGGACCAGGGCGGCAACAGACTCGGGCGCGGATCATGGTACGCCCAACGCGCACGGTTCCCGCGGACCACCGTCCCGCTATTGCCGGTAGGCATCGGATTGGCTGTATAGGGCATGGCGTCGGCCGCCGCGTAGATATTGAGAAGCAGCGGCCGGCCGGCGGCATCCTCGCTGGGAGCCGGTGAACTGTGGACCGTCCGGCAGCTATGGGCCGTAATCGTCCCTGCCGGGCCGGTGAGAAAGGCCAAATTGCCCTCATCTATGGCGGCGACGTCGTCGGGTGACAGGGCCCCCACCCAGTTGCCTTCCTGGTCGTAGTGGTCATACACCGGACCGTTGTTGCTGCCGGGCACCATGACCAGCGGACCGTCCTTGACTTCAGTATCGGTGAGCAAGGTTCCGATGGTCACCATGTTGTAGTTGGTGTGCGGGTGGAAGGGAATGTCCTGGTGCCATTTCTTGACGTGGGAACCGCCGGCATGCTTGAAGTTGAGTTTGGCATGGTGGAATACCACGTCCGGCCCGACCAGGTCAGCCGCCACATCCGCCACCAGACCCCGGGCGAATTCCCAATAGGCCTCGTGATGGCTGTCCACCCCCTTGAGGCGGCGTACGTTCGGTGAGTCAGCACGGTGATCGTCCGTCAGGTCGTAGTCGTTGTCGGACTCGGAAACCGAAGCGCTGCGTTCCACGGCCTCTGCGGTGACCTCCTTGATCCTCTCCACCAGGTCGTCGGGGATCAGAGACTCCACCGTCACATAACCGGACTCGAAGTAGAACTCCCTTTGTTCCTGGGTCAACACCCTCGGTGCCGCGGCGAGGATCACTTCCGGCGTCACTGCCCGACCTTTCTCACGATTGCGGCGAGCGTAGCACCCGGCAACGCCGAGTCTCTTGTGCCGTGGCGGTCGCTGCGGTCGGGCTACAGGTCGGGAACCGCGAAGATTGAGCCGCCGAACAGCACCCAGGCCAGCAGCAGCGTCCACGCCACGTTGGCGGCTTGCGCGATCACGAACGCGGCGGCGGGCCTGCCGCCCTGCATGGCCAGCAGGTCGCGCAGGCGGGTCTCCAGGCCGATGCACACAAAAGCGATGGCGAACAGCCAGGTCCTGAGACCCTTGAGCACGCTCGTGGTGGCGTCCACCATCCCGTCGGTGAGCACGAAGGAGAACAGCAGCGAGGTCGCCAGGAAGCCGAGCACGAACTTCGGGAAGCGCTCCCAGATCACCGAGGCCGACACCTCCGGCCGGTCGGCGCCGCCGGCACCGCCCCGCACCGTCCACCACACCGACAGGCCGAAGGCGGCCACACCGAGCAGGGCGTTCTGCGACAGCTTGACGATGGTGGCCGCGTTGGTGGCCGAGTCGCCGATGCTCTCGCCGGCCACAACGACCGCGCCGGTGGTGTCGATGGTGCCGCCTATCCAGGCGCCGCCGACGACATCGGAGAGTTCGAGCCAATCCACCGCCAGCGGCATCACGATCATCATCGGCGCGGCCACTACCAGCACCAGCGAGGTCACGTAGGACAGCTTCTTGCGGTCACCGGAGATGGCCCCGCAGGCCGCGATGGCGGCCGACACCCCGCAGATCGACACGGCCGTCGCCATCATGGCCGAGAACTCCTCGTCCACTCGCAGCTTGCGGGCGACCCAGAAGCACAGGTACCAGATGACGGCGATGACCGCGGCCGCCTGCACCATCCCGTACATGCCGGCCTCCAGCACCCGGCCGAACAGGACGCTCGAGCCCAGGATCACCAGTCCGGCCTTGATGTAGTACTCGGTGCGCATGGCGGCACGGAGCCACTCGGGCACCCTGAGCACGTTGGAGATGAACAGCCCCAGCGCCAGCGACGTGATGGCGTAGTTGACCCCGCGGTCGCTCAGGGCCGAGTCGCACGCGACGGCCCGCGCTGCCCAGGCCAGCCCGAACAGCGCGGCGAAGCCCACGGCGAAGCGGTGGATGGAACCCTCCATGAGGCGCACGCCGGCGGTGCACAGCACCAGCAGGGCGGCGCCGACGCCGAGCGTGGTCGCCAACCGGCCGGGAGCGAACAGACCGCCGATGCCGTCGCCACAGGACAGACCGGCCGCCTCCGGCCGGACGCCGGCCACCACCAGTGTGATGATCGCAGCGCCCATCCACACCGAGACCCAGTCCTCGGAGCGCAGCAGCTCGCCTGCTTCCGCCTTTGCCATGGGCGCCAACCTAGAGGCCGAGCGGATAGCCGGCAGTTCAACCGCGGTAGGGTCGGACCATGGCCGAGTTCAGAGTCATCTTCGTCGCCAACGACTATGACGCCACCGTGGGGTTCTTCACCGACGTGATGGGCCTGGAGGTGGAGCGGTCCTTCGGTGAGATCTTCAGGGGCACGCTGTTTCTGGCCGCCGACGGCCGCATCGAGGTCATCGAGGACGGCGCCGGATGGGACACGCCCGGAGTGACGGGCGTGTCGGTGTCGTGGCAGATAGCCGACGCCGACGCCGAACACGCTCGGCTGGTCTCGGCAGGCGCCGCCATCGTGCGCCCGCCGGAACTGCAACCCTGGGGTCACAAGAGCTTCGAAGTGGCCGGACCAGACGGGCTGAGGATCATCCTCTTCGAAGTGGTGACGGC
>VXNG01000264.1 GCA_009840695.1 Acidimicrobiaceae bacterium | reverse complement strand
CCGCCGGCCACCACACCGTGCAGGTCGGCCAGCGACCGCTCCCCCGCCATGATCGACCGGCCCAGCTCGCTGTCCCAGCCTCCGTATCGGGCAGCCCGCAGGTCCTCCAGCGCGCCGTCGGACAGCATGGCGTGGGCCACCAGCAGCGACCGCGACAGGGTATCGATTGGGAACTATATACCTGACTTGCCAAAAGGGTTGACTTCTGTCTCACCCCTTCGGTAGAATGCTTGCCATGAAGGCCAAGCCATACAAAGAAGTCGCAGGTTGGAGCCTGTTTCAGTTCTTCACACGGTTCCCTGACGAAGAGGCCGCTAGGCGGCACATGGAAAGTGTCCGCTGGCCGAACGGCCCTGTGTGCCCTGACTGTGGCAGCGTCAACGCCGCGGCGGTGAAGAGCCTCAAGCCGATGCCCTACCGGTGCCGAGACTGCCGCAACTACTTCTCGGTGAAGAAGGGCAGCATCTTCCAGGACGCGAAGCTGGGATGCCGCGAGATCCTGCTGGGCATCCATCTGCTGACTTCCAGTCCGAAGGGCGTGTCGTCGGTGCAGTTCGCGAAGCTGCTGGGAACGACACAGAAGACCGGCTGGCTGCTGGCCCACAAGATTCGCCGGTGCATGACACAGAACACGCAGCCCCTGTTCGGTGTCGTGGAGGCCGACGAGTCCTATGTGGGCGGCAAGGAGCGCAACAAGCACGCCTCGAAGCGGCTGAACATGGGCCGCGGCCCTGTCGGCAAAGAGGCCGTGCTGGGCATCCGTGAACGCGACGGCGAAGTCCGTGTCCGTCACATCGAGGCGGTCACAGGCCCCGTGGTGCAGTCGCATCTAGCGGCCAACATCGACCCTGACGCGGTGCTGATGACCGATGAGGCCGCGGTCTATCGGGGTGTGCCCTATGAGCATCACACGGTCGCTCACTCGACCGGCGAGTATGTGCGTGGCATGGCCCACACCGCAGGCATCGAGTCGTTCTGGGCGGTGCTGAAGCGTGGCTATGTGGGCATCTACCACTACATGAGCCCCAAGCATCTGCACCGCTACATCGACGAGTTCGCCGTCCGCCACAACGCCCGTCACGCCGACAGCGAGAAGGTGCTGAACCTCGTGCTGCGCGGCACACGCGGCCACCAGATGACCTACCAGGAGCTGACCACATGAGCCCCAATATCCCCGCCATAGCCGCCCCAGCCGACGAAGTGCTGGCGACCGTGTTCTCAGACCGGCGCATGATCGAGGCCCCGCCCGTCGACCTGCCCACCAGTCACCGCCTAGACGAGCGGCTGACGATGACCGCCGGCGAGTTGCTGGGCGGCATCGGTGACGACACGATCCCCGCTGCGTTCTTCGATCCCCAGTACCGCGGCGTGCTCGACAAGCTGGCCTTCGGCAACGAGGGCGAGCAGCGCGGCCAGCGCCGAGCAGGGCTGCCACAGATGACCGAAGCCGACATCGCGGCCATCATCCGCGACCTCAACCGTGTGCTGATCCCATCAGGGCACCTGTTCTTGTGGCTCGACAAGTTCCACCTGTGCACAGGCTTCTCCCCATGGCTGGACAACACCACCTTCGAGACCGTTGATCTGCTGACCTGGCACAAGCAGCGCATCGGGATGGGCTACCGCACGCGCCGCACCGCCGAGTATCTGGTCGTGTTGCAGAAGGCCCCGAAGCGAGCGAAGGGCGTGTGGAGCATCCACACCATCCCCGATGTGTGGACAGAGAAGGTCAACCGCAACGGCCACACACACCGCAAGCCCACCGACCTGCAAGGCGAGTTGATCGCCGCGGTCACCAACGCAGGCGACATCATCGTCGATCCCGCCGCGGGATCGTTCTCGGTGATGGACGCGGCGCACACCCGTGGACGGCACTTCCTGGGGTGTGACATACTCGGCTGATGGCGCTCATCTCAGACAGCGCCGGACGGCCGACCGGCAGCGGCTACGCCCGAGTGTTCGGTGACAACCGGCTGGGAGAACTCATCAGCCGCGTACACGCGACCTCGATCCGGTGCGGCACCGAACTGGAGCAGATGGTCAAGCAGCGCGTCACCCTGATCGACGACCTCGACGACTTCCTGCTGATGGAGATCATGCCCGAAGGCGTGTTCGTGGCCGACAAGCGCGAACTCAAAGCCTGCCGCACATTGGACTTCGCGGGGTCCGAGCCCGACTTCCTGGTGTTCAAACGCCGTCGCGGACAGCAGGCTTGCCACGTCATCGAACTGAAGGACGGCGACAGCTTCGACACCAAGAAGGCATCGGCTGAGCGCAACTCGATGCACAGCTTCATCTCCTACAACGCGTCACGGCTGCCCTACATCGTTCACGCCTACTTCTGCTGCTTCAACCAGACCGACCGCTCGGCCATCCACGACGGCTTCAAACGCAAGATCGCCATCGAGGAGGCCATGACAGGCCGAGAGTTCTGCGACCTGCTGGAGATCGACTACGACGAGATACGCACCGAGCGAGCCCAAGACGGCCCCGCCAATCTCTCGTTCTTCGTGGCTGCGCTCCAGGCCATTCCTGCCGTCAGGGAAGAGCTTGCCAAGTACGGTCTTGGCAAGTCAGGTATATAGTTCCCTATCGATTCCCCCTATGTGGCCGTGGAACAGGTCGGTACGGTCGATCGACTGGCGCCGCAGTTTGGTGTCGAAGTTGAAACCGCCGGTGGTGAACCCACCGGCTCGCAGGATCTCGTACACGCCCAGGGCCATCTGGTCCACCGAGTTGGGGAACTGGTCGGTGTCCCAGCCCAGCCGATCGTCGCCCCGGTTGGCGTCCACCGACCCGAAGATCCCCGCCGCCGCGGCCACCGCCACCTCGTGGGCGAAGTCGTGGCCCGACAGGGTGGCGTGGTTGACCTCGATGTTGACCTTCACCTCGTCGGCGAGCCCGTAGCGCTGCAGGAAGGCGTGAACCGTCTGGCTGTCGTGGTCGTACTGGTGCTTGACCGGCTCCTGGGGCTTGGGCTCGATGAGGATGGACCCCTCGAATCCGATGGCGTGCTTGTGCTCTACAACCAGGTTCAGGAACCGCCCGAGCTGGTCGAGCTCGCGGCCCACGTCGGTGTTGAGCAGCGTGTCGTAGCCCTCCCGGCCGCCCCACAGCACGTAGTTGGCCCCGCCGAGGCGGTGGGTGGCTTCCAAGCAGTTGCGGACCTGGGCCGCGGCGCGGGCGAACACCTCCGGATCGGGGTTGGTGGCCGCGCCGGCCATGTAGCGGGGGTGCCAGAACAGCCGGGCCGTTCCCCACAGCAGCCGTACCCCGGTCCGCTCCATGTGGGCGGCCGCCTCATCGACCATGGCCGCGAGGTTGGCGCTCTCCTTTGCGAAGTCGGAGCCCTCCGGGGCGATGTCGTGGTCGTGGAAGCAGAAGAACGGCACGCCCAGCTTCTCGAAGAACTCGAACGCGGCCGCCATCTTCGTGCGGGCCGCGGCCATGGGATCCAGCGCCGGGTCCAGCCAGGGCCGGTCGAAACCGCCGTCACCAAACACGTCGTTGCCCGGCCAGTTGAACGAGTGCCAGTAGCACACCGCGATGCGGAGGTGCTCGGCCATGGTGCGCTCCCCCACCACCCGGTCGGCGTCGTACCAGCGGAACGTGAGCGGGTCGTCACTGTCGGGCCCGGCGTAGCGGATCGGCTCAGCAACCTCTGTGAAGAACTCGGCCACAGCGCGATACTAGGCACTACCACCGATGCGACCCGCCTGTCTGTTAGTGGTGGCCGTGCTGGCGGCTACGGCGTGCTCCGACGAGCCGTCCGCGAATGGCGTAGACGCTCCGGCAGGCGATCGCTCGCAGGAGGCCGCTCGGGAGGACCCCCCTGTCGTAGATCCGCCCGCACCATCGGTGCCCTCACCGGTCGAGGGGACCTTTATCGCGGTGGCGGCCGGGTTCTGGCACACGTGCGCGATCCGGTCCGATGGCGGGATCGAGTGCTGGGGCGTCAACCAGAACGGAGTGCTCGATGTGCCCCAAGGGCAGTTCAAGGCGATCTCCGCCGGGCCCGGCCACAACTGTGCCATCCGCACCGACGGCGGCATCGAGTGCTGGGGCGAGAAGTTCCCCGGGATGGCCGGTCCGCCCCAGGGTGAGTTCATCGCGGTGTCCGCGGGCGCCCGCTACGCGTGTGCGCTGCGTGACGACGGCGATGTCGACTGCTGGGGGGCTTCCGACGCCGAACTCCTGACCCCGCCCGGAGGACACTTCACTGCGGTAGCCGCAGGACACCGCCATGCGTGCGTGCTGCGCGAGGGTGGGACGGTTCTCTGCTGGGGCGCCAACGAAGAGGGACAGGCCGAGGGACGCACCGGACGCTTCAGCGACATCGCCGCCGGGGCCGACCACACGTGCGGGGTGAGGCTCGACGGCACCGTCGAGTGCTGGGGATCCGACTACCTGGCTAAGTCCGACGCGCCCGGCGGGACGTTCACGACGCTCGCGGCCGGGGTGGACCATACGTGCGCAGTGAGCACTGACGGCACAGCCGAGTGCTGGGGATCGGATGCCTACGGCGCAACTCCGGCGCCCGACGGCCAGTACCGGGCGGTCGCGGCCGCGGCCGACCACAGCTGCGGGCTTCGCACGGACGGGACCATCCAATGCTGGGGCCGGCGTTTCGTAGCCGGAGCCGAACCACCCAACGAGCGGCTCGCGTCGCTGGTGGCCGGCGGCAACCACACCTGCGGGCTGCGCACCGACGGCGCCGTCGAGTGCTGGGGCACAGACCTCGTGGGTCAGATGGAACCGCCCGGCGGGCGCTTCAACACGATGGCTACCGGGAACTACTTCGCCTGCGGCCTGCGTGACGCCGGGACGATCGAGTGCTGGGGGTTCGACCGTTTCGGCGTGCTCGACGTTCCCGACGGAACGTTCCAGACCGTGACGGCCGGCGTCGGCCACGCCTGCGCCCTGCGAGACGACCAAACCGTCGAGTGCTGGGGATCAAACTCCCACGGACAGACCGACGCCCCCGCCGGCGCCTTCGCAGCCGTCTCGGCCGGGAGCTCGCACAACTGCGGGATCCTCCTCGACACGGGCGAGGCCGAGTGCTGGGGAAACCCGCACGAGAGGAGGCTGGACCCGCCCGCAGGACCTTTCACCGCGATCGCGGCCGGTGAGAGCCACACGTGCGCCCTGTGGAGAAACGGAGACGCCCATTGCTGGGGATCCAACTCGCACGGGCAGCTCATCGCGCCCGACAGTGAGTTCATTACGGTCTCCTCTGGAGTGCACTCCTGCGGGCTGCAGAAGGGCGGCCGCGTCGAGTGCTGGGGAACCGACGAGGTGCCCTCCGCAGGGGCGTTCGCGGCGGTCGAGGTCGGTCAGGGATACACCTGCGGGTTGCGCCCTGACGGCACTGCCGAATGCTGGGGAACGCTGCGGGCGCCCCCCGAGGGAGTGACCTACACCGGTTGACAGCCCGAATTGGCAGCCACCAATGCCCATACGGGACTCCACCACTGCCAATTCCTCTGGGCCGGTGGTGTGGCGCGGGGGCATACTGAGTCGTGTCCTGGTGGCGGCGGCTTGATCCGGGCCGGATTGCGATCCTGGCGGTGCTGGTGCTGGGAGTGGCCGCGTTCCTGACCCGGGGCCAGTGGCTCGGCACAGTAGAGACGGCTGTGGACGTGGCCGTGGACGCCGTGGACGTCGCGGTCGACGGCGAGATCGACGACGAGGACCTGGTGACCGGGGGCGCGGTGGTAGCCCCCGCGGTCGTCGACATCGAGGATCCCGAGGACTTCGACGTCGAGACCGAGCGGCTGTACCGCATCGTGCCCGGCGCGGGCTCCCGGGCCAGCTACCACATTGAGGAGCGCCTGGGCGGGCTGTCCCGCACCACGGTGGGCACCACCACCGTCCTTGCCGGAGAGATCGCGGTGAACCTCGTCGACCTGGCCGCCAGCCGCGTCGGGGAGATCGTGGTGAACGTGGAGGTGTTCCAGTCAGACTCCGCCCTTCGGGACAAGCGCATTCGCCACGACTACCTGCAGTCGAGCCACTGGCCCTTCGTGCGGTTCAGTCCGACCTCGATCGAGGGGCTCGACACAGAGTTCGCCGACGG
>VXNG01000121.1 GCA_009840695.1 Acidimicrobiaceae bacterium | reverse complement strand
GGTGGTTGTCGTCGACCCGGTCCTCGTAGCGGGCCGGCGACCGGGCCGGCTGGATCCGCCGGATCAGGCCCTTGTCGGCCAGTACGCCCAGGGCGTCGAACACCGCCTGCCGGGACACGGCCCCGATGCTGGCCCGCACATCGCCGATGAGATCGTCGGCAGTGGCATGGGGACGGGCCGACACCGCGTTCAGCACGGCCAGCCGCTGAGCGGTCACCTGGAGGCCGTGGTCTCGCAGCAACTGCTGGGCGTCCTGGATCATGGCGCCACTATAGCAATGATTCTGGACTAAGTCCAAATTATTAGTAAATCTGAAATCTAGGTGCTACCCGTCCAGCGACATCACGTCGGTCCAGAACGTCATCATGTCCTCGTAGAAGACAGGCACGAGATCGGGGTTGCCGGAGATGCGGGCGCCGCGCACCCCGAAGCCGGCCTCGATGGAGTAGAGGAAGCCGTCGCGGTCGACCAGCTCCGGATCGGGCTCGTCGGAGGTGGGAAGGATGAAGGCTCCGTCGTCGGCGATGTAGAAGGTGGGCGCCCCCGGCGTCACCGAGGCCTCGGGTATGTACTCCAGCGGACTCGTGCGGTCGAAGCTGTGGTTGGCGCCGGGCACGATCCGCACGGATGCATCGCCGCCGGAGGCCCGTATGGCGTGGATGTGGGCCTGGACCTGCACCGGCGGGCACCAGTCGTCGCGATCGCCGATGATGGCCCGGACCCGTGTGGCGCCTACGGAGGGGTCGAGGAACTGCTGCCCCGACCAGGGGTAGGCGGCGTACACACCGATCAGCTTGGGGGCGCCGGCAGCCGCCGCCAGATGCACCGACGCCGCGTTCAGCACCGCCGAGCCGCCCCGGCTGTGGCCCTGTGCGCCGATCCGGTCCGGGTCGATGTCGGGATGAGCCGCGAGGACCTCGGCGGCGGCCAGCACGTCCCAGGCGCTGGCCGCGAACGAGAACTGGACCTGGTTGTGGACGGTGGTGACGACGCTGCGGGTACTGAACGGGTCGATGGCGCAGGCCGCGATGTCCCCGCCACAGATCGCGGCCGCGATCTGTGTGTGGTGCAACTGGAGCCCGAGGCTGCCCGGGGCGATGATCACCACCGGGTGCGGCCCCGGCCCCTCGGGCAGGAACAGCTTGGCCCGCAGGTCCTGGCCCGGCATCGCACCGGTGTTGGAGATGGCCTGATGGAAGTTCCGGGGGTTGGCCGACGGGATCGTCAGCGCCTCGCCGGTCAGGCCGTTAGCCAGCCGGAAGTCGTCGTTGTGGATGGCGGCGTCGTCGGTCTCCATAGAGTGCCCGGCAGGGTAGGGGCTGCGAGCCCCGTTCATCGGGAGCCAAGACAATGAGCAAGGTTGTGCTGATAACCGGAGCGTCGGCGGGCATGGGCCGCGAGGCCGCCATCCTGCTGGCCCGCGAGGGCCACCGCGTCTACGCCGCCGCCCGCCGGATGGACCGCATGGCGGACCTGACCGGCCACGGCGTCACCCCGGTCGAGCTGGACGTGACCAAGGGCGACGACAACGAGCGGGTCGTGAACCGAATCGTCGAAGCCGAGGGGCGCATCGACGTACTGATCAACAACGCGGGCTTCGGCCTGTACGGACCGGTCGAGGAGATCCCGCTCGACGACGCCAGATACCAGTTTGAGGTGAACCTCTTCGGAGTGGCCCACCTCACCCAGCTGGTCCTGCCCCACATGAGGGCCCAGGGCTCGGGCCGGATCGTGAACGTCTCCTCGGTCGGGGGCAAGGTCTACTCGCCCTTCGGGTCGTGGTACCACGCCACCAAGCACGCCGTGGAGGGCTGGTCGGACTGCCTGCGCCTCGAGACCGCGCCCTTCAACATCCAGGTCGTGCTCATCGAGCCGGGCCTGATCAGGACCGACTTCGGCGATGTGGCCGCCGCCCAGCTGCGGAAGTACGGCCACGGCGCCTACAAGAAGCAGGTAGCGCCGCTCCTCAAGATGAGGGACAGCGGGCGTGTCGCCGACCGTGGCACCAAGGCCGAGGTGCTGGCCAAGGTGTTCCTGGAAGCCGCAACCACCGGCAAGCCGCGCCGCCGCTACGTCAAGGGAATGCTGGGGCGACCGGCCCTGTTCCTTCGCAAGTGGCTGGGCGACGGGATCTACGAGCTCACGCTCCGCCTCGCCATCCGGTAGGAGATCTGCTCCGGACGGCCGCTACGAGCCGGATTCCCAGCCGCCGGGCTCGAGGCCCAGGTAGCGCTCCAGGTGGCGGTGCATGTTGATGATGCGGCACTCCTCGCCGGACAGCACGATGTGGGTGCAGCCCGGCTGGTGCAGGCCGTTCTGCATGGTACGGATCACGCTGAGGTCCTGGTTGAGCACGAACCCGAAGTCGGCCTTGTCGAGGGGCACGGTGACGTGAACCGGCGATGAGGCCGGGGCGTCCGCCGACGGCATGCGGCGGAGGTTGATGATGGCCAGCTCGCCCTCGTCGGCGCTGGGACCGGGACGGGCCGTCATCACGGTGAACAGGTCGGCGCTGACCAGCACGGTGGTGTTGGGGAACAGGTTGTACTGGCTGAGGCTCATGATCTGGGCGGTGTCGTAGCCCGACAGGTCCACCCCGAGGGTGGCCTGATGGTCGCGGATCTTCTGGGCGATCACGTCCCGGAGGATCTGGCCGGCGGGCACGCCGGGTACCTCGCAGGGCTCGCGGTAATCGGGTCCCATGCGGCCGCCCTCGGTCGCCACGAACGAGTCCCATACCGCCTGGTCGTCCACGTCGCGGCCGAGGCGGGGGCTGGCCACGCCGTAGGCCTGGTAGGACGCGCTGTGGTGGTTCCAGATGCGCTGGGGAGCGTTCACGTCGTCGATGCTGGCCAGCATCTCGCGGTGCAGGCCCTGCACGTGGTAGGTCTCCGAGAAGCCCTCGTTGACCACCTTCCAGTTGCAGTTCACAGGCGTCACGGTGGAGTAGTCGCACCGGAACTCGTCGAGGCCAGCCCAGGCGATGTCGTCGGGGACGCCCTCCAGCCAGTCGGCCAGAGGCTCGGCGTCGAGGTCCAGGTTCACGAACACCAGCCGCGCCCAGGTGTCCACCCGCACCGGCACCAGCCCCAGATCCTCGTTGCGCAGCGGCCCGAAGCCTCGCCGGGACGGCACCTCGCGCAGCCGGCCGGCCAGATCCCACGCCCAGCGGTGGTAGGGGCAGCGCAGCTCGCTGGCGCCGGTCCCCGAGCCCACACAGATGGTGTTGCCCCGGTGGCGGCAGACGTTCTGGAACCCCCGCAGCACGCCGTCCTCGCCCCGCACCACCACCACCGAGTACTTGCCCAGCCGGTGCTCGAACCAGTCGCCCGGGTTGGCGACATGGTCGGTAGTGCAGGCCACATGCCACACCCTCGGCCACAGCCGCTCATGCTCCAGCTCGGCGAACCCGGCCGAGATGTAGCGCTGCACGGGGATCCGCACCGGGGCCTCCGCGGCTAAGCCCGAGGCGGTGACTGCGGTGCCGAGGATCTCGGCCTCGCCCGGGGGTGCGGTGTCGGCCATGCCCACAATCGTTGCACACCGGTTGCGTGGCTACCCTGAGCCGGCCCGCCAAGCACTCGAGGGATCGATGACCGGGGACAGGCACTACTACATCGAGTCGTTCGGCACCATCCAGCTGAGCGCGTTCCGCATCGGGCAGTCCCCGTTCGCCCACCACTACGCAACCGACCAGACGATCTTCTGCCTGTACTGCGACCGCCTCTACCCGGTGAAAATGAACCCCGACGAGGACCCCATCGGAAACTATTGGAAGCTGCGCCGCGGCGTGATGCTGTACGACGTCCCGGAGAAGCCGCTCGAGATCATCGGCCCCGACGCCAGCCGGCTGCTCGAGAAGGTCCTGACCTGCCGGATCGAGACGCTTCCGGTCGGGCGGGCCCGCTACGGCCTGGCCTGCCATGCCGACGGAACCATCCTCATGGACGGCGTGGTGATGCGGCTGGCCGGTGACCGGTTCTGGTACGTCAAGGCCAACGGCGAGTTCCAGAGCTGGCTCGAGGCCAACGCCATCGGCCTTGACGTCCAGGTCCGCGACCCGGACTCGCGGGTGCTGCAGATCCAGGGACCAAAGTCGCTCCACGTGCTCGACGCGGCCACAGGCGGCGGGCTGTCGCAGGACTTCAAGTACTTCCACGCCGACTTCTTCGATGTGTGCGGCCAGCGCCTGTGGGTGTCCCGCACCGGGTGGACGGGTGAGACCGGGATCGAGATCTACTGCAACAGCGGCCCCGAGCCCACCGACCACGACGCCCTCTGGGACGGCCTGTTCGCCTGCGGGGAACCCTTCGGGATGGAGTTCAGTTCGTCGTCGTCGATGGGCCTGCGGCGGATCGAGTCGGGGATCCTCGACAACGGCACCGACATCGAGCCCGGGTTGACGCCCTACGGTGCTGGTCTCGGGCAGTTCGTGAAGCTCGACAAGGGTGACTTCATCGGTCGGGACGCACTGGAGACCGCCGACCGCAGCCAGCTGCTGTTCGGCCTGGTCTGCGCCACCGCCACGCCGGAAGCCGGCATGCACGTCCACTTCGATGGCGGCCCGGTCGGCCACATGACCGCCGGGTCGTGGTCGCCCACGCTCGACGCCGGCATCGGCTACGTGCGTTTCGACGAGCCCCTGCCAGGCGACGACTGGAACGGCAAGACCGTGTGGCTGCACGACCGCAACGGAACGCCGCATGAGTCCACCGTCGACACACTCCCGTTCGTAGACAAGGAGAAGCAGCTGCCCCGGGTCCTGTGGAACGATTCCGGTAGCTGACTCATCCGATCACGACCGCAGGGGAGGCCTACCCATGGATCTGACCCGTTTCGAGTGGCTGGCGCTGCGGCAGGAGGATGCCGTCGACCCGGACCGGACGATCATCGATCCGCACCACCATCTGTGGGACGGGCATCAGTGGCGGGGGTCTCTGGGCACCTACCTAGCGCCTGAGTTGCTGGAGGACCTGACCGGCAGCCACAACGTCGTCAAGACCGTGTTCGTCGACTGCATGTCGAAGTACGACACCGGCTGCGCCGAGCACATGAAGCCGGTGGGGGAGACCAGGTTCGTGGCCGGCGAGGCCGACGCGCTCGATGCTGCGGGCGGTCCGACCATCGCCGGCATCGTCGGCCATGCCGACCTGATGCTCGCGGACGCGGTCGAGGAGGTCCTGGCCGCCCACGATGCGGCCGGTGAGGGCCGGTTCCGGGGGATCCGCCACGCCACCGGCTGGGACGCCAGCGACGATGTCCACAACAGCCACCACAGCCCGTCCGAGCACTTGATGGGTGCCGGGGAGTTCCAAGCTGGCGCCCGCCGGCTGGCGGCGATGGGGTTCAGCTTCGACGCCTGGCTGTACTACCCCCAGCTTCCGGAACTGGCTGCGCTGGCCGAAGCCGTGCCCGAGCTGACCATCGTGCTCAACCATCTGGGCGGGCCGCTTCGTATCGGCCCCTACAGCCGTGACAGCGACCGGGTCCGGGCCGACTGGAGGGCATCGATGCGGCTGGTGGCGGGATGCGGAAACGTGGTGCTCAAGGTGGGCGGCATCGGCATGGACATGTACTACGGCACGGGCTGGATGAACCGGGACGCACCGCCAAGCTCGGAGGAGGTGGCCGCTCACTGGGGTGACGACGTGCGGTTCTGCATCGACACGTTCGGTCCGGATCGGTGCATGTTCGAGTCCAACTTCCCGGTCGACCGCCAGACGCTGCCATATCCAGTGCTGTGGAACGCGCTACAGATCATGGCGGCCGGCTACAGCGATGCCGAGCAGGAGGACCTGTTCTCGGGCACCGCCACCCGGATATACAGGCTGTCGTGAGCCTCGACTTCGCCATGCGCCCCGAGTGGGAGGCGCTGCGGGCCCGGGCCCGGGCCGTGGCCGAACAGGGTGTGGTCGAGTACGGCCGGTGGAGCGACTCGTGGATCAACGGCCACTCCAAGGAGTTCTCCAAGGTGCTGGCGACCGAAGGCTTCATCGGGATGACCTGGCCGGCCACCTTCGGCGGGGGAGGGCGCCCGGGAATCGAGCGCATCATCATGGCCGAGGAGATGATCAGCGTCGGCGCGCCCATCGCGGCCAGCTGGTTCGCCGACCGCCAGATGGGCCCGTCCATCTACAGCTACGGCACCGA
>VXNG01000137.1 GCA_009840695.1 Acidimicrobiaceae bacterium | reverse complement strand
ATTTTCCGGCCCCCCCCCCTTATAAACCGGTTAATCTGGGGCGCTCGCGTATTTTTTTAATAATACACCCCTTGGGGGCGGCGCCCCGGCCGGGCGCCGCGGCCGGCGCCGCGGCAGCCGCCTCCTGGGCAGCCGCCAATTCAGCCTCGAGCGCGGCTATCGCATCGGAGTCTGCTGCCCCCTCGGCGATGGCCGCTTCAAGGGCCGCCTGAGCCTCTCCGGCTGCGTCGGCCGCGGCGTCGGCATTGGCCTGGGCGGCAGCCGCGTCTGCCTGCGCCTGCGCTAGGGCAGCGGTATCTGCCGCGCTGGTGTCAGCGGCCTCGTCGTCTCCGCATGCCGCAGCTACGAGCCCGAAGGCCAGCGCGACCGCCAGAATCCGGAATGACAGCCGGAACCGTCGTGATTTCATCGTTCCTCCATTGGGATCGTCTTCAGCAGACCGGTCGGTGCTGCTGTTTAAGAATGAGGGGATGGTAAAGGTCTGACACTTCGGAGTCAATCCGAGAACGTAGGAATCCACCGGCCACGGCCTGCCGGCTGGGCCTGTGGCAGGCTGCCAGGGTGAGTATCGATCGGGAGGTGGATGCGATGACTGCAGACGCTGGGTTCCTCGATGAGGGTGTAGCCCATGTTCTGAGCCTGATCGGCGGGCCCGGCGGTCCGCCGAGTGTGGAGGCGCTGAGGTCGCGCTCGCCGGTGATCGGCGAGCTCAAGGGACCGCCTGAGCCCGTTGACAGCGTCAGGGACCTGTGCATCGACGGGCCGGGAGGGGACCTGAGGCTCAGGCTGTACCACCCGGGGGTCGAGACCGCTCCGCCGCTGGTCGTGTACCTGCACGGCGGTGGCTTCGTCATCGGCGATCTCGAGACCCAGGACGGCCTATGTCGAGCCCTCGCCAACCGTGCTGGCTGTGCGCTGCTGTCGGTCGACTACCGGCTGGCGCCCGAGCACCCCTTCCCGGCCGCCCTCGACGACACCTCCGCCGCCCTCGAATGGGCGGCCGCCAACGCCGCGCAGCTCGACGCGGACCCTCACAGGCTGGGGATCGCCGGCGACAGCGCAGGAGGCAACCTCGCCGCTGCGGCTGCACTGCGGGCCCGGGACCGCAGCGGCCCGGCCCTGCGGGTGTGCGCGGTGTTGTGCCCGGTCATCGACTGCCGCACCGACGACCGCTCGATGCTGTTGCGGGCGGAGGGGTACTTCGTGACCCGTGAACGGATGGCGTGGTACTGGGACCAGTACGCACCGGCCGGTGTCGACCGGACCAGCGGTGAGCTCAGCCCGCTGAGAGCCGACCTGACGGGTTTCCCGCCCACCGTTGTGGTGACCGCGGGCCTCGATCCCCTCATGGACCAGGGCGTCGACTTCGCCCGGGCCTGCTGCCACGCGGGCGTGGACACGGCGCTGGTCCATCGGCCGGGGACGATCCACGGCTTCCTGGGCTTCCAGGCATCGCTGCCGGGAGCGCGTACCGCGCTCGAGGAGGTGTCCGCTCTGCTGGCCAGCCGCCTCGGATAGGCGCTTCAGGCTCGTTCAGCCGTCTCCCCGGCGGATCGCGTCGGCCAGCATCTTCATCAGGCGCCGCTGGTGGCCGCACACCCTCAACTCCAGATAGTGCTGGGGACCGGGCCGGTACGAGCGCGAGCGGAGACCTTGCTGGACTTTCTCGCAGATGGCGTAGTCCTCTGCCTGAACCGCCTTGAGCATCTCGAAGTCGGAGCGGGCGTCGGCGTCGGGATCAGGTGAGTAGTTCCACACCCGGGCCCGGCTCTTGTCGAGGCTGATGGGGTTCCACCACATCAGCGAGCAGCCCCCGTTGGGGAAGGCGGCGATGAACCAGTTGGGGAACACACCGAAGGCGACCGAGCCGTAGGAGTTGGTCTCGGCCAGCGCGGGCAGCACGTCGGTCCTGGCTAGCTGCTCGTCGCTCCATTGCGATGTGAGCCGCCCCGTGTACTCCCATATGTCCTCTCGCAGCGTGCTGGCGTCGGCGAAGCGACCGAGGGTGTTGGAGTGGACGAACTCGAGGTGGTAGTCGCAGAAGGCGTTGTCCATCATCACCTTCCAGTTGGCGTTCACCTCGTCGTCGAGTTCGTAGACCCTGGTGGCCGCCTCCAGGTTGTGCCGGGCGAACTGCTCGGGCGCGGGGTGTAGCCACTCGTGCAGCGGTGGCGCGTCGCCCGACACGTTCACGAACACGAACTGCAACCAGACGTCCACCCTCACCTCCCGCAGACCGTAGGCGCCGCGGTCAACCGGCTCGACGAAGCCGCGCGGGTGGGGTGTCGCCGCCAGGCGCCCGTCGAGATGGAAGGTCCAGCCGTGGTAGGGGCACACCAGCGCCCGCCCGCAGTTGCCCGAACCCTCGACCAGCGTGCTGGCCCTATGGGGGCACACGTTGACGAAGGCGCGCAAGGTCCCGTCCCGACCCCGCACCACCATCACGGGCTCGGTGCCGATGGTCTCGGTCACGTAGTCGCCCGGCTTGCGCAGTTGCGACAGATCGCCGACGAACACCCACGAGCGGGGGTACACGACCCGCATCTCAAGATCGAAGAGCTTCTCGGAGAAGTACCCGGCCGGATCCATGAACGAGTCGTCGGGCGGGGGTTCGATGACGATGCCGTCGTAGACGACCGGCGGCTCGACCTCGATGCCGGAGCCTTCGGGCGGTTCGACGTCGAGGTCGGAGATTTCGGCGGTGGAGGGATCTGCGGTGGAGAGAGATGTCATGTCTCATCCTCCCGATTCGGTGAAGTGGGTGCGCAGCAGCCCCAACTGGGGCGATTCGATCTCCACGACATCGCCACCGCCGAGGAACTCGGGGGGCTCCCGCCAGTGGCCGACGCCGGAGGCCGTTCCAGTAAGGATTATGTCTCCTGGAAGCAGAGAGCACCCGAGGCTGACCCGCGCGATCACCCGCGGCACCGAGTTGATCATGGAGGCGGCCCGGAACGACTGCTTCTGCACGCCGTTGACGCGCAGCTCGACCTCGATGTCGCGGTAGTCGCCCACCTCGGCCGCGGAGACGATGCTGGGGCCCATGGGACAGAAGCCGTCAAGCGACTTGCCCTTGTACCACTGGCCGAACATGCCGTGCTCCAGTTGAAGGTCTCGTGCGCTCACATCGTTGGACAGGGTGTAGCCGAAGACATGGTCGAGGGCGTCGCCGACGGAGATGTTGCTGCCTCCCTTGCCGATGACCACTGCGATCTCCGCCTCCCAGTCCACCCGGTTGCTGGCGGCCCGGTCGAGGTCGACGGTGGCGTCATGGCCCGCCAGAGAGGTCCACGGCTTGGTGAACAGCACCGGTGCGTCCGGCACCTCGGATCCCTCGGGACGGTTCCCCTCGTCGAAATGGTCCCGGTAGTTGAGCCCCACGCAGAACATGTTGCGGGGCGTTCTCGGTACTGGAGGCAGCAGGGCCGCTTCGTCGATCCGCCCCGGTCCGCCGGCCGCTGCGAGTGACTCGGCCTCGGCCCAAGCGCCGGGCCCGCTCTCGATGAGGCCGATCACGCTGGTGTGGCCGGCCGCGCTCAGCGGCGAGACGGTGCCGTCGGCATGCAGGATGCCGGCGGCTTCGCCGGTCGCGGACTGCATCGTGACGAGGCGCATGGCGGTCCTCCCTGCTAGTCGCCGAGAAGATGGCAGTACTTGAACCCGCCGTTGGGACTGATGATCTCGCCCGTCAGGTAGGCGGCTTCGTCCGACGCGAGGTACGCGGCCAGGGCTCCGATCTCCGACGGGTACCCGAACCGCCCGGTGGGGACGTTCTCGGTGAGGGCCTCGATCCGCCCCGGCGGAGCCAGTTCGTTGAGCGGCGACTCGATGTAGCCCGGTGCGATGGCGTTGACGGTCACCCCGTCGGCAGCCACCTCCCTGCTGAATGAGCGCACGAGCGCATCGACCCCGCCCTTGCCCGCGGCGTAGTGGGCCTGCCGGGCCACGCCCTGCAGCGAGGCCACCGACGAGAAGCAGATCACCCGCCCCCAGCCCCGCTCGATCATCGGGTTGACGGTGTGGCGGATGCCCAGGAAGGTCCCGTCGAGGTGGATGGCCAGCATGTGGCGCCACTGCTGAAAGCTCATGCTGGCGATCGGCTGCAACTCGCCTATGCCCGCCGCGAGCACGGCGATGTCGGGCGAGCCGACGGCCTTGGTCGCCTCGGACACACCGGCCATGACGCTGGCCTCGTCGGTCACGTCCATCGACACCCCGGTGAAGGCTTGGGCCGGGTGCCGCTCGGCCAGCTCGCCGGCGATCGCGGAGGCGGCCTCGGGCCGCAAGTCGCTGATAGCTACCGATGCGCCCTGCTCGGCGAGCGCGGTCGCCATGGCACGACCGAGTCCGCCCGCTCCTCCGGTCAGCAGCGCGGTGCGACCCTCAAGAGAGAACACGCACTCCTCCCTTCATGCGCCAGTCAGGCTAAAGGTCAGACACTTGAGGGTCAAGCCGTCTTCTCACGGTGCGCCATCGAAAGCTAGGATGAGTCCCAAGTTCACTGACTGTAAGGATCATCAATGTCAGTCGAAGCCTTTTCATTGTCGGTCGACCAGCTGGACGGCGTAGCATCGGAAACTGATGACGGTGGTCTTCCGATCAGCCCCGTCCTCCCTGCCTACGAGCAGGTGGCCATCCAGCTTCAGGAGTTGATCATCAAGGGCACGCTGACCGTGGGCGAGCGCCTGCCGGCTGAGGGTGAGATGGCCGCACAGTTCGGAGTGAGCCGCAGCACCATCCGTGAGGCGCTGCGGGGGCTGTCTTCACAGCGCCTCGTGTACACCAAGCGGGGCGTCAGCGGGGGCACGTTCGTGGCCGAGCCCTCCTCTGAGCATGTTCACACATACTTGGAGACCACGATCGGGCTTCTCTCGGGGGCCGACGTGGTGTCGGTCGACGAGATTCTCGAAGCGCGCGAGCTCTTCGAGGTGCCCGCAGCCCGGCTCGCGGCGGTTCGCCGGAGCGAGGACGACCTGAGCCGCCTCCGAGCGACCCTCGTGCCGGACGACGGGATCGATCCGTCCCACGGCTTCGAGGGCCACAGGGAGTTCCATTTCGCCATCCTGAAGGCGTCGGGCAACCAGTTGCTGGACGTCATCACCGGACCGGTGTTCAGTGTGCTCGAGACCCGGTTCGTGCGTGATCGGGCCTCGAGCGGCTTCTGGGCCGCGGTGGAGACCGACCACCAGGACATCTTCGACGCCATAACAGCGGGTGACTCCGAGGCGTCGGCCCGGTTCATGCACGCCCATCTGGAGCGACTGCGACCGATGTACGAGCGCTTCGATCGGGCAGCCCATACGCCGGGCGACTAGCGGCCAGCGACTAGCGGGCGAGCGACTAGCGGGCGGCCCGGTCCAGGAACTCGAGCAGCACCCGGTTGAACTCTTCGGGCCGCTCGAAGTAGGGGGCATGGGAGGCTGAGCCGATCACGGCCAGCTCCGAACCACCGATCAGACGGTGGGCGGCCTCGCCGGTGGAGAGGGGCACGGCTCTCTCCTCAGAGCCCCAGATCAGCAGAACGGGCGGCCCGTCCTGAAGCCCGGCCAGCCGCGGCCCGACCACGTCGTCGTCGATGTGGTCGGCGATGTAGTCGGAAATGGCTGCAAAGGACTCGGCCGCGCCGGGCGAGTTGTTGATCAGGAACTCCTCTCGCAGCCAGTCGTCGGTGACGAGGTCCTGGTCGTGGACGAGCAGGTGCAGTTTGTTCTCGATGCTCTCACGGGACGCGTCCCGGAGCCTGCCCCTGGTCGCCGCCCGGCGCTCCGACCCCCAGGGGATCAAGCCGATGCTTCCGACCAGCACCAGCACCCGCACCCGCTCCGGCCGGTCACAGGCCAGGGTCGCCACTGTGTGCCCACCCAACGACGTGCCTACCAGCACGGCCGTCTCGGCTCCGATCAGGTCGAGGAACCCGTCGACGAAGCGGGCGTATCCGGGCACCGTGTAGTCCGGGCCGTCGCCCTTCTGGGCCAGGCCGTGGCCGGGCAGGTCGAATGCATGGACATTCCAGCCCGCGGCCGCGAGCACGTCGACATTGCGGCTCCAGCGGTCGCAGCGCGCCCCCACCCCATGCACCAGCACCAGGTGGTCGTCGCCCGAGCCCGCGGCCAGCACGCGGGTCAGGACTCCGTTCACTGCCACTGGGTACTGGATCATTT
>VXNG01000007.1 GCA_009840695.1 Acidimicrobiaceae bacterium | reverse complement strand
CGGGGGCGAACACCTCCGAGGTCTCCACCCGGCCCTCCTCGTAGCCGACCACCTCGCGGATGGAGGTGACCGCCCGGCGCCCGTCGGGCAGCTTCTTGATGTACACCAGCAGGTGCAGCACCTCGGAGATCTCGCGCAGCACCGAGTCGGGAGTGGGCGAGTCCGGAGAGCGCTGGGCGTAGATCAACATCTTGTTGATGGCGGCCCGGGTGCTGCCCGCGTGGATGGTGCCCAGCGACCCGTCGTTGCCGATGCCCATGGCCTGGAGGAGCTGCATCACCTCGCCGCCCCGCACCTCGCCCACGATCACCCGGTCCGGCGACATCCGCAGCGCGGCCCGGCACAGGTCGTACATGGAGATCTCGCCCAGGCCCTCGGTGTTGGCCGTGCGGGTCTCCAGCGCCAGGGTCCGCTCGTGCAGGCCCGAGGACCGCAGATGCAGCTCCAGGGTGTCCTCGATGGTCACGATGAGCTCGGACTGGGGCACCTCCGACAGCAGCGAGCGCAGCAGGGTGGTCTTGCCCGCGCCGGTGCCCCCCACCACCAGCATGTTGGCCGGGTTGGGGGGGCGCACCGCGGCCCGCAGCACCTCGATCATCGGGGCGGTGACCGTGCCCGACTTCTCGAGCCGCTCCAGCGACGACTGAAGCATGCGGTGGCGGCGGATCACGATCGAGGTCCGCTCGGCCACTGCGGTCACCGCGAAGAGCCGGTGCCCCGACGCCAGCCGCAGATCGAGGATCGGCGCGGCGGTGTCGAAGCGCCTCGAGGTGTGGCCGGCGGTGGCCGCGAGGTGGCGGATCATCATGACCAGCTCCTCCTCGCTGCCCGCCAGGGCCGGGCCCGGTATGCGATCTCCGTTGGCCAGCGACAGGATCACCCTGTCGTGGCCGAGGATGTGGATGTTCTCCACGTCCTCCCGCTCCAGCAGCGGCATCAGCGCGCCGCCGCCCATCAGGCCCCGGACGTTGGATCGGAACTCCCGCTCCTCCTCGTCGGTCAGCCGGAGCTCTCCGGCGATGAGAGCCGCCGTATTGTGATCCCGGACGATCCCTTCGGCGATGTCCATGAGCTGCCGGTCGATCACGTCGGGCGGCAGCTGCTGGCGCTCCAGCTCCAGGAACTGCTGGAGCAGCCTCGCGTGCGACTCTTGGAAGAGCGCTAGACCCTGAGTCGTCTCGGCCACGATCCCGCGCTAGCCGGCGCGCTCACACGCCCTGGTTCTGGGCCGCCTGGTCCTCCGCCTTGGAGCCGTGCAGCTTGGCGGCCCAGTCGCGGAACGATCCGCTCGGCTGGATTTCCGGTGCCCGCGGAGGCTCATCCGCAAGCGGATGCGTCCCGGAACCGAGCTGGTCCCCGACAGCCGGCGGCACTTGCTCCTGGACGGGTGGCTGGACCTGGGGTTGCAGTCCAGGCTGTTCATGGGCAGGCGGCATGTACTGACCCGGCGGATGGGCCTCGGGCGGGGCCGGCTCATAGGCGGGTGGCGGCATGTACTGGCCCGGCGGGTACGCCTCAGATGGCGGCGGCTCATAGGCAGACGGCGGGTACTGGCCCGGCGGATAGGCCTCGGCAGGCGGCGCCGGCTCATAGGCAGGCGGCGGCTGGTAGGTAGGTGGCAGATAGTGGCCCACCGGAGGGGCCTCGGGCGAGGCCGGCTGGTAGGCGGCTGGCGGGTACTGATCCGGCGGGTATGCCCCGGGCGGAGCCGGCTCGTAAGCAGCCGGCGGGTACTGGCCCGGCGGATAGGCCTCGGCGGGCGGCGCCGGCTCATAGGCGGGCGGCAGGTAGTGGCCCACCGGATGGGCCTCAGATGGAGCCGGTTCATAGACAGGTGGTGGCTCGTAGACCGGCGGCGACTCGTAAGCAGGCGGCGACTCGTAGACCGGTGGTGGCTCGTGGACCGGTGGTGCTTCGTAGACAGGCGGCGTGACGGCTGCCGGCCCGGCATCGTCCGCCGGCTCCGTCCCGCCCGGGGCCGGCTGCTTCGCAGGACGGGGCTGCCCGGACCGGTCGGACAGGGGCGGCTGCGCGAACGGATACAGCTTCTCCCCGACCCGCTCCAGCCCGTGCCGCCACTTCTTGGACTTGCGCTTGTTCCGGTTTAGGTGGACGGCAATATCTGCCGCCATGTCGGCATCGTTCCCGATCGCTCCGCAGAGGGTCAGGCCGTAGCTGTCGAGCCATTCCTCGTCGTCGAGGGGCGACTTGCCGACGGTGACCACGCAGCCGCGGGGACCGTCGTGTTCCGGGCCGGCCGCGAACACCGCTCTGAGAGGCTCGAGGCTCGACAGCTGGCTGTTGTCGCGGCAGACCACGAGCACCCCTGCGGCCCCGGTCGTGAGCATCGACACCGCGGTGTCGGCGGTGATCCGGCCTCCATCGATGATCACCGCCATCTCGTTCTCGGAGATCGTCCGCAGGGCGTCGGAGGACTCGGCGAAGGTGCGGAAGATCCCGGTCGCGCCCGCCGGAGTGGCCGGCGCCGGCATCACGTGCAGGTTCTCGAACAGCACGTCCTGGGCGTGATCGATCAGATGACTGCTCAGCACCGGCTGGCCCGATGCCACGAACGACGCCGAACCCGGCGTGAACTGGATGCCCAGATTGCGGCTCAGCGAGCCCCCAGCCGGATCCGCCTCAATGAGCAGGACCTCGCGCCCCATCGAGGCCCAGTGAGCAGCCAGGTGCAGGGCCGTGGTGGAGGCTCCGGGCGAGCCCTGCGTGCTGTAGACGGTCAGCACGGGAACCCGCCGGTCTGCTCGGGCGCCCTACGGCGGATCAGAGAAACGGGGGTCCTCATTGGTCGATGGGCTCGGCGCCCAGGCCCGGTTGAATCGAGGCGTCCGGACCGGTCAACGAGCCGCCGGACGCCTGCCGGTCGAGGGCGTCCACCAAGTCCTCGATCCTCAGGTCGAATCCCAGCTTCAGCATCGTGCGGTCCGACGCCCGGGCGTAACGGTCGACGGTGCTCTTGATCTGCAGCGCTTCGTCGGGGGTGACCACGTAGTAGACGTTGTCGCCCTGCACGAACTCCAACTGCAGCACACCGATGAGGCTCAGGGCGCCCTGCTCTCCATCCGGTCCGGCGGACTCGCGGCCGAGCATGGCCACCGTGTCGCCCGAATCGAGGCTGCCGAAGGGTGCGTCCGCGGTGGGCACGCTGACCTGAATCAGCACTTTGTCGGCCTCGGACTCGGCCGACAGCGGCGGGGGCTCGAACAGTCCCGCGGTGATGATCGTCCCGACCGGGATCCGGCCGGTCGCCCACTTGCCGCTCACCGAGCCCAGCTGGTCCACACCGAGCGCCGAAGCCGGCCCCACGTTCGCCTCAACGACGGTGAAGTCCTCGGACCGGACCACCTGCCAGCGTTCGATGGTCCGCGCCGCCATTAGGTACTCCGAGCGCTGGTCGACGCCCCGGAGGATGAACCAGAAGCCGAACGCGCACCCGAACACGAGCACCAGACCGAACAGGACCAACCCGGTGCGCCGCTGCTTCTGCTGCGCGCCCGGAAGAGTGACCTGGCGCCGCTGGCCGCGTGTGGCCGCGGGCTGATGCGGTTGTTGAGGGGGAGGATTCGACATTCGGGTGCTATCTCGACACGCGCGTAAGAACGAGGACCAGCTCTGTAGGTCCGATCGAGTGAGATTGTATACATGGCGGTATCAAATGTTGTCAACTTCACATACTAATCTAACATCCGCCTGATCCGCTCTAACTCTCATGCTCAAAATGTATATTTGCTGATCTACACAGAGAAGATAGGCGCAAAATATATCCATTCCCGGACCAGGGCTTATAGTAGGCTGGCCCGGCCCCGTTTGGTGACTCGTGCCTGACTTGCCTTCCCGCGGGGCCGGGCATCCTAATACCCGCTACTCCGTTTCGATGTGCCCTATGCTGACCGGACGTCAGGGCGAGTTGCTCGCTAGCCGTGCCGCCGTCAGGCCGCGTCATGGCATGCGGGTTGTTGGGAGTGTGCCGGGTTGGGCAACGGTGACCACTTGAGTGCAGAGGTCGACATGCTGCGCGCCCGGATGCTGGGGTTGACCGACGCGATCCTCCGCATCAGCGAGGACTTGGATGTCGACGTGGTGTTGCGGGAGGTGGTCGACACCGCTCGAACGCTCACCGG
This sequence comes from Acidimicrobiaceae bacterium, assembly GCA_009840695.1. Next base: position 2,180 of record VXNG01000007.1, on the reverse strand, counting down.
GGCCTGCTACGGCGCCATCGTCACTCTTGACGATGCCGGAGGGCTGCAGGATCTGCTGCCGTCAGGGTTGTCCCCCGAACAGCAGAAGGTAATGATGGGCTACCCCCGGATCTTGGATTTGTTCGCGTACCTCGGTGACATCCGCGAGCCGTTGCGGACCACGGATCTTGTGGCTCATCTGGAGTCTGCGGGCTTCTCGGCGTTCTGGCCCGTCAGCGCCTTCCTGTTGACCCCGATCAGGATGCGGGACCGCCATGTGGGAACGATCTTGATCGGCGACAAGCACGACGGCTCGATGTTCACCCAGGACGACGAGGAGACCCTGGCGATGTTCGCCGCCCAGGCGGCGATGGCGGTCACCAACGCCCGCCGCTACGGCGATGAGCAGCGGGCCAAGGCCGACCTTGAGGCTCTGGTCAACACGTCGCCGGTGGGGGTGTTGATGGTGGACGTTGCTTCGCGCACGGTGGTGATGGTCAACCGCGAGGCCCGACGCATCGTCGGCGCGCCGCCGGCGGAGGCGCGCGACGCCACGCAGGATGTGTGGGGGCTGACCTGCCGGCACATGGACGGGTCCGAAGTCGCCCACGACGAGCTGCCGGTGGTAAGGGCGGTCCGCCAGGGCGAGACCGTGCAGGCTGAGGAGCTGGTGATCGAGCGCCGTGACGGCACCAGCGTGACCACCTTGATCAACGCCTCGCCGATCCGCTCCGAGGACGGCGAGCTGGTGACGGTGGTGGCCACGCTGCAGGACATGACGCCACTGGAGGACTTGGAGCGGTTGCGGGCCGAGTTCCTGGCAATGGTGAGCCACGAGCTCCGGGCGCCGCTCACGTCGATCAAGGGCGCCGCGGCCACGGTGCGGGACTCGTCGATGCCGCTGGATCCCGCCGAGGTCGGCCAGTTCTTCGGCCTCATCGAAGACCAGGCCGACCACATGCGGGACCTGATCAACGACCTGCTGGACATGACCCGCATCGAGGCGGGAACCCTGTCGGTTTCCCCCGAGCCGACCGACCTGGCGCCGGTCATCGACCAGGCCAAGAGAGCCTTCCTCAGCGGCGGGTACCGCCACAGCATCGACATCGAGGCCGCTTCGAGCCTGCCGCGGGTGTGGGCCGACGGGCGGCGAATCGCGCAGGTCCTGCACAACCTCTTCTCCAACGCCGCGGCCAACTCGCGCGAATGGTCCACCATCACCGTCTCCGCGTCGCTGGAGGACACCCATGTGGCGGTCTCGGTCACGGACCAGGGTGCCGGCATAGCGCCCGAGCGGCTGCGGCTGCTGTTCACCAAGTTCTCGCAGGTCCACAACGACGACCCCCACCGCCCCCAGACCGGCTACGGACTGGGCCTGGCCATCTGCAAGGGCATAGTCGAAGCCCACGGAGGCCGCATCCGGGCCCACAGCGAGGGCGAGGGCCACGGCACCCGGTTCACCTTCACCATCCCCGCGGTGGACGAGCCCGCCGTCGCCGCCACCGGTCCCGCCGACGGCGAGGCGCAACCCGCGCCGTCGAAGGTGGAGACCATCCTCGTCATCGACGACGACCCTCAGGCACTGCGATATGTCCGCAACACGCTCGCCCAGGCGGGCTACACGCCCATCGTCACCAGCGACCCCAACGAGCTCGAACACCTCCTCGAGGCCGAGAAGCCCCACCTGGTGCTGCTGGATCTGATGCTGCCCGCCACCAACGCCTTCGAACTCATCAGGCGCATCCCCAAGATCCTGAACGTGCCGGTCATCATCCTGTCGGGCCGCGGCGACGACAACAAGGTGGCCGAGGCCTTCGAGCTGGGAGCCTCCGACTACGTCGTCAAGCCCTTCTCCCCCACCGAGCTGCTAGCCCGCATCGCAGCCGCGCTGCGCAGGCAGGCACTTTCCCAGCACACAGAGCCCTACCGTGTAGCCGACCTCACAGTCGACTACATCACCCGCATCGTCACCGTCAAGGGACGGGCCACCAGGCTCACCCCCACCGAGTACAAGCTGCTCTCAGAACTCTGCACCAACGCCGGCCGCGCCCTCAGCTACGAGCAACTGCTGGCCCGCATCTGGGAACAGGACTCCAACAGCGATGTCCAACGCGTGCGCACACTCGTCAAGGACCTGCGGGTCAAGCTCGGCGACAACGCCAGGAACCCCACCTACATCCTCACCGTCCCCGGCGTCGGCT
>VXNG01000164.1 GCA_009840695.1 Acidimicrobiaceae bacterium | reverse complement strand
ACTAAGTGACAGCCGCCGCGGGCTCGGCCATTGGAGGCAGCCGCCACCACCGCCGGCTCAGCAATAGAGGCAGCCGCCACCACCACCGCCGGCTCAGCAATAGAGGCAGCCGCCACCAGCTCGGCTAGGAGGCAGCCGCTACCACTACCGCCGGCTTGGCGCCGGTGTGGAACCGCTCGTAGACGGCCAGCAACCCGCCCTCGGTATCGTGCACCGCCCACGGTCCCTCGCCCGTCGCTCCAAGCCGTTCGATGTCCAGCACACGGCCGTGAGCCACCTCGGCAGCCACCTCCGCGCCCACCCGCACGCCCGCCAGGTGCTTGACCGCGTGCGCCATCGGCAAGACCTCGGCCGCCTCGACGGAACGGGCGCAAGTCAGCCCGAAGCTGCCCACGGCGGTTCGTCGGAGGTTCCTCAGGTGCGCGCCGCCGCCCAGAGCCCGACCAAGATCCGCGGCGAGCACCCTCACATAGGTGCCCGAGGAGCAGTCGACCTCTGCCCGCAGCACCGCGCCGGTACCGGGCACAGGCGCGACATCGAACCGATGCACGATCACGGGCCGGGCCTCGCGCTCCACCTCCACACCCGCACGGGCGAGAGTGTGGAGCCTGCGCCCTCCCACCTTCACGGCCGAGACCATGGGCGGAATCTGGAGGATCTCACCGGTCAGAGCGGCAGCAGCCTCCTGTGCCTGCTCCGCACTCACCTCGACCATGTCGTGACGGGCCGTCACCCGCCCCGCCGAATCGAGGGTGTCGGTCTCCACACCGAGCACGATCTCCGCCTCGTAACTCTTCGGAAGCTCGGTGACGTACCGCAACAACCGGGTGGCCCGGCCCACGCCGAGGACTAGGACCCCAGTGGCCTCGGGATCGAGGGTTCCGCTGTGGCCCACCTTGCGGGTGCCCAGCACCCCCCGCGCCTTGGCCACTACATCGTGGCTGGTCCAGCCCGCGGGTTTATCGATGACCGCGACCCCGTCGGACCGCATCAGTCGCCGGGGTCCGGGTCCACCGCCATCTGGTCGAGGAGCCTCTCTATACGCTCGGCCGAGCGCAACACAGTGTCCGGACGGAACACGAGCTCCGGCGTGCGCCGCAGCCGGGTCTGGTCCCCGACAGTCCGCCGCAAGTGGCGGGCATGCTCCTCAAAGGCCTCAGCCACGGCCAGATCGTCCTCCTCGGTGTCTCCGAGGGACGTGAACCACACAACGGCACGATGCAGGTCCCGGTCCACGTCCACGCCAGTGACCGACACCATGGCCAGCCGGTCTTCGTCGAGTTCCTCCATGGACTCGGCGACAATGCGCCGGATCAACTCGCCAACACGCGCCGTGCGGTGGTCAGATCGATGGTCAGGATGCACGCGCCGGGCTCGCCGTGTCATTGTTCGAGGGTTCGGGCCACCTCGCGCTCTTCGAAGGTCTCGATGATGTCGCCCGCCTTGAGGTCCTGGAAGTTGCTGAGGCCTATACCGCACTCGAATCCGGACTGAACCTCGCGGACATCGTCGGCGAAGCGCTTGAGCGAATTGATGGTCCCCTTCCAGATGATCGCCCCGTCACGAAGGAATCGCACCTTCGCCCCTCTGGTGATGGTGCCGTTCTGCACGTAGCAGCCGGCCACCGCGCCCACCCGGGGGATGCGGAAGACCTGGCGCACCTCGGCCTCGCCCGTGACGATCTCCTCGATGTCGGGGGCCAGCATCCCGACCATGGCTGACGAGACGTCCTCGAGCAGCTTGTAGATGATCTCGTAGGTCCGGATCTCTACGTTCTCGGCATCCGCGGCCTCGCGCGCCTTGCGGTCGGGCCGGACATTGAACCCGATGATGGTCGCGTTCGAGGCCGAAGCGAGCTGGATGTCGTTCTCGGTGATGCCGCCCACGCCGCGATGCACGATGGCGATGCGCACGTCACCGGTCTCCAGCTTGCGGAGACTCTCGGTGACGGCTTCGAGGGACCCGTTGACGTCAGCTTTCACGATGGCGTTGAGGGTGGCGGTTTCACCCCGCTGGATCCGGGTGAAGAGATCCTCGAGCTTGGCTCCGCCGGATAGGGCGTGCGCCTCGCGGCCCAGACTCGACAGTCGCTGCCAATGCTCGCGGGTGTCGGCCACGCGCCCGGCGATCTTCTCGTTCGGGGCGACCGCGAAGGTGTCGCCCGCCACGGCGACCTCCGACAGGCCGAGGACCTGAACCGGCGTCGAGGGAACAGCCTCGTCGACGCCGTCGCCCCGGTCGTCGAGCAGCGCTCGCACCCGGCCCCAGGACGCCCCCGCGACCATGGGGTCACCGATGCGCAGCGTGCCTCTCTGCACCAGCACGGTGGCCACCGGACCCCGTCCGATGTCGAGATTCGACTCGAGGACGACACCGCCGGCCCGGCCCTCGGGCGGAGACCTGAGATCCTCCACCTCTGCCACCAGCAGAATCTGATCCAGCAACTCCTCGATGCCCTCACCGGTCAGGGCCGACACCTCGCAATAGATGGTCTCGCCACCCCAGGCCTCCGGGACGAGACCCTGCTCGGCCACTCCGGCCACGGTCCTCTGCGGATCCGCGTTGGGGCGGTCGATCTTGTTGACCGCAACGACGATCGGAACGTCGGCGGCCTTGGCGTGGTTGATGGCCTCGATCGTCTGGGGCATCACGCCGTCGTCGGCGGCCACGACCAGCACGACGATGTCGGTGGCGCTCGCCCCCCGGGCCCGCATCGCCGTGAACGCCTCGTGGCCGGGAGTGTCGATGAACGTGAGCGGCCGGTCATTGCGCTCGACCTGATAGGCACCGATGTGCTGCGTGATGCCGCCCGCCTCGCCGTCGACCACATTCGTGTCGCGGATCCGGTCCAGCAGCAGCGTCTTGCCGTGGTCCACATGACCCATCACGGTGACCACCGGAGGCCGCAGAGATGCAACGTCGGAGTCTTCGTCGACTGCGATCCCGAGAAGCTTGCGGAGTTCGGCCTCCTGCTCCTCACCGGGATCGACGAGACGGATCTCGGCCCCGATCTCAGCCGCGAACAACTCCATCATCTCGTCACTTAGAGACTGGGTGGCGGTCACCATCTCGCCGTGCTGCATCAGGAAACGGACCACATCCGCGGCGGTGCGGTTGAGCTTGGGACCGAAGTCCTGAGCGGCCGAGGCCCGCTCCACGACGACAACGCCCTCCGGCACGGCGGCGTGGCGCGGCGTGTAGGTCGGGACGTCCATGGGCTGCAGTTCCTCGCGAACCCGCCGCCTGCGGCTCTTGCGGCGGGGTGGGCGTCGCTGAGCGCCACCGGGGCCGCCCCTGCCACCGGGGCGGCCTGGAGGCCCGGGAGCGACAGGACGGGGGCCGCCGAGCGAGCGAGGTCCACCCACCGGTGCGCCGCGGCGAGGGCCTGCCGGTCGATCGGTCGGAGGTCGGGAACCCGGCGGGCGGGAGGCGCCACCGGCCGGCCGGCGTTCGGGCGCTGATGCGCCCCCGCCCCTCATAGTGCCCTGAGGGGCAGGCGGGCGAAGGCGGCGAGGTGGAGGAGGGGGTGGAATCGGCTTACCCGACCGGGAGACGGGAGGGGTCCCGGACCTGAGAGGCCGGGGCGGGGCTGCGCCGGTCTGCACCTTGTGACCGGCCGGCTTCGGTGGCGGCTCCTCGGCAACCGGCTGAGGCTCCTGGATCGGGGGCCTCTTGGCCGGAGCCACGCTTCCGCTGGAGGAGATCGTCAGCTTCGGCTTGGCCGCGGTCGGTTCGGCCGCCGGCGTCTTGACTGCCGCGGCCGGATCGACCGGCTGCTCCTTGTGGGAGGCGGCAATCTCCGCCGCGACCGCCGGCTGGGCCTTGGAGTCCTCCGCGGCCTTGACCGCGGGCTTCGCTGGGGATACAGCATCGAGGGCGGAGGGCTCGGCCTCTGCCTTCACTGCGACCTTCTTGGTGTCCGTCTTCGTCGCGACCGGCTTGGGAGGCTCGGGCGCCTTGGGTTCCGGTTCGACTACGACGACGGGTTCCGGAGGAGGTGGAGGCTTCAGCAGACCATCGCGCTCCGCCCTTCGACGGACCCGGTCGGCTTGAGCCTCAACGATGCTCGAGGAATGTGACTTGACTCCGATGCTGAGCGCGATGCAAAGATCAAGCGTCTCCTGGTTTGTCAGCCCGAGCTCCTTGGCGAGCTCGTGGACGCGGATCTTGCCTGGCAAAGCATGCCCCCTTCAGGACCGGCCGGCGCGGTCGTCCGGCCCGGGGGCGTTCCCCGAGGCCGGCCACGCCTGTTGAAGCCTAGCGATTTCGTCCGGTCTCACGTCAGCCCGCAGGGCGCGTCCGAAGGCTCTACGGCGCTTGGCCGACTCGAGACAGGCTATGTCGGGGCACAGCCAGGCGCCCCGTCCGGGCCCGGGACCGACAACCAGGTCGCCGTTCAGATCCATGCTCACGCGCTGCAACTCCGCACCCGGGCGGCGGGTGCGGCAGCCGATACAGGTCCGGACCGGGCTCAGGTGGTCTCCGCCTGCCCCACCGGGATGTCAACTCCTGAGGCATCAGAGTCTTCTCCGGCATCGGAGCCCTTCCCGGAATCGAGGCTCTCGCCGGAACCGGAGTCCTCGGCCCGGTCCTCCGCCATGGCTGCAGCCCACGCCTCGGCGCTGACCGCCTCGCCGCCGTCGGCCGGCTGCCACAGCTGCTCTCCCGTCTCAGGGTCGGTGATCCACTCACCCTCGGCCCATTCCACGTCGCCGTAGGCCGCCTCCTCGGCCAGCTGGGACTCGCTCTTTATGTTTATGCCCCAGCCGGTCAGCCGGCTGGCCAGGCGGGCGTTCTGGCCTTCCTTGCCTATGGCGAGCGACAGCTGGTAGTCGGGGACGATCACGTCGCAGTCGCCGGTCATCTCGTCGGGGCGGACCTCCTTGATCCTCGCCGGTGACAGCGCCTTCGTCACGAACTCCTCGAGCTCGCTGCTGAACGGCACGATGTCGATCTTCTCGCCCCGCAGCTCGTTGACGACCTGGCGGACCCTCGCTCCCCGGGCCCCCACGCACGCGCCCACCGGATCAACGTTCGGGTCGTTCGAGTGCACCGCGATCTTGGTGCGGTGGCCCGGCTCGCGCGCGCATGCCTTGATCTCGACGATCCCGTCGGCGATCTCGGGGACCTCGAGCTCGAAGAGCCGCTTCACCAGGCCGGGATGGGTTCGGCTGACCACAATCTGAGGGCCCTTGGCCGTCTTGCGCACTTCGACGATGTAGGCCTTGAGCCGCGTGTTGGAGTCGGGCCGCTCATAGGGAACCTGCTCGGCCTGGGGCAGCAGCGCCTCGACCCGGCCCAGATCGAGGAGGGTGTAGCGCGCGTCCGTCTGCTGGATCATGCCGGTGACGATGTCTCCCTCGCGCCCGGCGTACTCCTCGTACTTGAGCTCGCGCTCCGCCTCGCGGATGCGCTGGGTCATGACCTGGCGGGCGGTCTGGGCGGCGATGCGCCCGAAGTTGTCCGGAGTCACCTCGTACTCCTCGCCGACCGGGTTGCCCTCGTCGTCCAGATCCTGGGCGATCACGTGAAACTCCATGGTGGAGGGATCGATCGTCACCCAGGCGTACTCCTTGGCGTCGGGCAGCCGCTTGTAGGCGGACTCCAGGGCGTCGGCCAGGGCCGCGAAGAGCGCGTCGACGGTGATCCCCCGCTCAGCCGCCATGGCCTGGAGAGCTTCCATTACCTCGGCATTCATGGCTTCTCCTCGTTCATGTCTTCTCCTACAAGGTGGTCGAGTCTGTGGGACTGTTGTTGAGTCATCGGGATTGATTGCGGTGCGGGCGGGAGCCCCACTCGAAGACTGTGCGGGCCGAGGCCAGCTGCTCGTAGGCAATCCGGCACACCTCGCCGTCGATGCTGCGCAGGTCCACGCCGTCGTCGGCCACCCCTTCCAGAATGCCGGTCAGGCGGCGCGGCCCATCGAAGCCCGCCAGGGTCTTGACCTTCACTTCGGACCCGGCCGCCCGGCGGAAGTGCTCAGGAGTGCGCAGCGGACGCTCCAAACCGGGGCTCGAGACTTCCAGCGTGTACCGGCCCGGTATGAGATCGTGCTCGTCGAGAGCGCGGCTCACCGAACGAGACAACCTGGCGATGGCGTCAAGACCGATGCCCCCATCAGCGTCGACGAGGACTCGCACCACCCCGCCGTTGTGCTCGACGTCGTACAGATCGACCGAGGCGGCCTCCGCCAGCGGGGCAACGAGCTCGCGGACGCGATCAACAATCGCCATGGCATTACCTGGTGTTCTGCTTTGGAGTCTCTAGCCGGGCCGGGGCCCGAACCGGCAACGGCGTGGGCACGAGCCCACGCCGCTTCCGGAGAATCGAACGTGC
>VXNG01000286.1 GCA_009840695.1 Acidimicrobiaceae bacterium | reverse complement strand
CGTCGAGGAAGCGGACGTCGTCGTCGCTGACGAACACGTTGACGAAGCGGCGCAGTTCACCCGACTCGTCGAGGATCCGGTCCCGGAAGCCCGGATGCGATGACTCCAGCGAGTCGAGCACTTCAGCCAGGGTGGCGCCGTCGACGGCCACCTCCGAGGCGCCGCCGGTGAGGACTCTCAGGGTGGTGGGCACTCGAACGGTGACGGCCATGGCGTTCCTCGCTGGGGTTGCGAAAGGACTGACGGGACCGGGCCATGGTATAGGCCCGCAGAGGCCCAGCGATAGGATCGGCTTGTGGGATCACCCATGGAGAAAGAGGCGAACGGAGACCTCGAGAAGCTGGGCGGCCTGTCCTGGCCCGCCCGGGTGGTCATTGGCGGGCTGGCCGTGGTGGGAGCAATCACCATGGTGCAGCGGGTCTTGGCCATCGTCTCCTGGCTGGTCACCCTGTTGATGATCTTCGTGGTGGTCGTAGCCCTGGTCTTCTGGCTGGCGAGCGCGCGGCGCCGGCGCTGACAGTCCGGCCTCTAGGCGCGTCCGAGCGCCTCGGCAACTGCCTCCCGCACGCACCCGCAGGGGTCGCCATGAGCCCGCTCCGGTCCGAACCGGGCGGTCAGGTCGATGAGTTCCACGCCATCAGGTTCCGGAGCGGCGGGATCTGCACCGCCGACCACGGCCAGCACCGGCGTTCCGGATTGGGCCGCGATCTCGGCCACTCCCCCGACGACCTTGCCCTGCAGCGACGTGGCGTCGTAGCGGCCCTCGCCGGTGACAACCACATCGGCGTCCAGGATCCGCTCAGGTAGGCCTATCTCATCGGCGACCACCTCGAAGCCGTTGACCAGGCTGGCACCCCGGGCCGCGAGGCCTCCGGCCAGGCCGCCGGCCGCGCCGGCGCCCGCCATGGTGGTGACGTCCACTCCGAAGTCGCTCTCGTAGATCTGGGCCAGCCGCCGAAGTCGCCGGGTCAGTAGCTCGACCTGGGCCGGCGAAGCCCCCTTCTGGGGACCGTAGACGGCAGCGGCGTCCACGAAGGCCGTGCGCACGTCGCAGGCAACGGTCATCTCGACCCCCGCCATCCGGGCCGCGGACGGCAGGGCCTCCAACGCACCGAGACCGCCATCGGTGGTGGCCGAGCCGCCTACCGCCACCAGTACCCGCTGCGCTCCCGCCGCGACCGCCTCGGCGATCAACTCGCCGGTGCCCGAGGTGGTGGCGTTGACAGGGTCGTTGTTCGCGGCGCCGCCGGCCACGGCCAGGCCCGAAGCGAGGGCCATCTCGATGACGGCGACGCCGCGGCTCAGCCGCCAGGGCGCGATGGTCGGCTCGCCCAGCGGCCCGGTCACTGCCGACGAGCGGTTGGGGCCGCCCAGCGCTCCGAGGGTCCCTTCACCGCCGTCGGCCATGGGCGCCCGGTCACAGGAAGCCGAGACAGCGGCGGCAGCCGCGGCTATAGCCTCCGCGATCTCGCCAGCTGAGGCCGTGCCGCGGAACTTGTCGGGAGCAGCCAGCACGCGCACAACCGACATTCTGGCGGCATAGCCGCGAGAGGTGCGGTCGGCATTCCCGCTCTTGTTCGCTCCGCTCACGGGCCGCTCGGGCCACGGCCTCGCAAGCTCGGCCTCAGGCAGTCGGACTATCCGGAATCCGCGGGCGGGTCAGGGTCGAGGATCACGTTGTCGGTGCCGACCACCGCGAAGATGTTGAACTCCTCCAGGTCCGCCGGCGACTCCGGATTCCTGATCAGGGTCATGATCGTTCCCGGAGCGGGCGTGATGATGTCGGGGGGCGCGCCGAGCACGGACGCGACCGACTTGGCATCGTCGCCGTATCCCGGGCGGTAGTAGATGACCGAGGCCTCGACCCGGTCCTGCTGGGTGTTCTTGGCCGCGGTCACGAACCCCGTGGCGTTGAGGGTGTCGGACGTGCGGCCGGCCCGTCCCCGCACGCCGGTGCCGTTCATCACGGCCACCTTTACCTCACCGGGGGGGTGGGTGACCACCGGAGCCGTCGTAGTCGTCGTCGTGGTGGTCGTTGTGGTGGACGTCGTGCCGTTGGGTTCGGGGTCGTCCGGGTCGCCATTGGTCGACTCTTCTGTCGCGGTGCTGGGAGAAGCTTCGGTGCTGTCGTCGGAGTCGTCGAAGCCTCGCGCCAGCAAGAACGCGCCCAGCGCAACCGCCACGATCACAAGCACGATGGCCCGCCCCGCCGAGCCGCCTCCCGAAGATTGAGCGTGCTGGGGAGTCATAGCTCGAACCTTAGCCGGTGATGCTGGTTATATCTCGCACCCGGTCGGACAGTTCGAAGTCACCCGTCCGAGCCCGCGGACCCGGCCGCGCTGCCGCTGGTGGACCGGCATGCAAAGCGAGCCGCGAGCCGGCCGGCCTCGGTTCCACTGCGGACGGCTCCCTCCATCGTGGCCGGCCATCCGGTGCCGGTCCAGGCACCAGCTAGGTAGACGCCAGGAAGGCCGGATTCGGCTGCGGCACGCAACGAATCGGTGCCGGGCACTCCGAGAAAGGTGGCCGAGTGCTCGCGGGTGACGATCGACTCGGTGACGGTGGCGCTGGCAGCCGCGGGCAGGAGGCGGGCCAGCTCCGCGGTGAAGTGGGCCACGAGATCCGCAGAGGCCATGCCGATGTAGGACTCCGCGGCCGACAGGGACACGGCCAGGCATTGGCGGCCGTCGTCGAGCCCGGCGCCGTCGGTGCGGTCGAACACGAACTGCGCGTCGCTGCCGACGGTGGCGAAGAAGGCCAGGTCGGTGACGGGGCGGTCGTACACCAGGTGGACGTTGACGATCGGGGAGGTGCCCAGATCGATGAGCCGGTCCTGCGCCGCGACGGCGCCGGGCGGCAGCAGCCCGGCCGCCGCGTCGTGGGGCACGGCCACCACCACCGAGTCGGCCTCGATGACCTCCTCGCCGGTATGTACCTCCAGGCCCGAGGCGCCTGCTCGCACCGCGGTGACCGGAACGCGCGGGCGGACCTCGCCTCCGGCGGCCTCCAGCACCCGGCGGGCGGCATCGCCGTGGAGGGCCGACAGGGGCACCCGGGCGTAGCCGATGTCGGCCGCGCCGGCCTGGGTGAGCAGCCCGGTCACGAAGACCTTGGCCGCGAGCTTGAGAGAGGCGTCGGCTGCGCCGACGTTGACCGTCGGCAGCACGATCAGGTCCCAGAAGGTCTCGACCGCGGTGGCGTCCTGGCCGTGGGCCGACAGCCAGTCACCGAAGGTCATCCGATCGAGGGTCGGGTCGTCGGGATCGAGCCGCCTCAGCGCCAGGCCGGCCCGCAGCACGGCCAGCCTCTGGCGCAGGCTCAGATGGGGGTAGGTCAGCAGCGCAGGCGCCAGGTGCAGCGGGGCCGGCCCCGCCGTGCGCTTGATGGACCCAACCGGCCCGCCCGGAGCTACCACGGGAACGTCGAGGCGGCTCTGCATCCACACGCCGTCGGCTGAGCCGATCCGCTCCAGGAAGGCCCGGTAGGCGGTGCAGCAGCGCATGAACACGTGCTGGCCGTTGTCGAACCAGATGCCGTTGCGCTCGAATGACCAGGTTGCGCCGCCGAGGCGGGGACGGCGCTCCAGCAGGGTGACCGCCGCGCCGCCGTCGGTCGCTTCCACCGCGGCCGACAACCCGGCCAGACCGCCGCCGATGACCACCACCCGCGCCGGCCGCGGGCCGGCGCTCACGGCCTCGGTCCCGGCAGGCTGCGGGCGAGCCTCACGGCCGCAACCCGGACAGGCTGCGGACGGCCACCAGGGCCTTCTCGGAGGTGGGCAGGCTGACGCGCCCCTCCAGCGGGGCCTCGGGCCGGGCCAGGATGCGAGCCAGCAGCCGCCGGTAGATCCCGGCCATGGCCGCAGTGCAGGCCCGGCTGCGGTAGTCGAGATGGTCGAGCAGTACCAGGCCGCGCTCGAACCACACCACCGCCTGACCGGCCACGAACTGCACGAGCGCGGCGACGCCTTCGGGCGGCTCCCACTGGCCCGGGGCGATCCCGAAGCGGTCCCGCTCCTGTTCGGGTAGGTAGATGCGCCCCATGCGATGGTCTTCGACTATGTCTCGCAGCATGTTGGTGAGCTGGAGGGCCACGCCGAGGTCGTCGGCCAATTCCTCCACGGGCCGGGCCGGAGCGGCCGGGTCGGCTTTGCTGCCGGTCGGGCCGGCGGCGACGGCCCGGGAGGGCCTGGTGCCGAACACCCCAAGCGACAGGCGGCCTACCGAGCCGGCCACCAGCCGGCAGTAGCGCACGGTGTCGTCCATAGTGGCGTAGGTCTCGCCTCGCACGTCGTGCTCGCAGCCCTCCACGATCTCGTGGAGCGCCGCTACGGGGATCGGGTAGCGGGAGGCGGCATGGCCCACGCCCACCAGCACCGGATCGTCAGGATCGGCGATCTCTCCGTCCTCCAGAGCGTCGATGGCGGCGTGGAGTTCGTCGAGGGCGGCGAGCTTGCGGTCTTCGGGCCAGTCGCCGTCGCCCACGTCGTCGATGCGGCGGGCCAGGGCGTACAGCGCGGCCATCGCCCTGCGCTTGGGCGGCGGCAGCAGGCGGATCCCGTACGCGAAGTTGCGTGCCTCCGACCAGGTGATCTCCTCGCAGCGCCGGTAGGCCGTCTCCGCTGAGATCACGCGCCGCCCGTTCCGCGCCGGGTCGCGCCGCTGAGGTACACACGGGCGAAGCGGCCCAGCACCCGTGCGGAGCCGGCCTTGCGGGTGCCGCCCAGCACCTCGAAGCCGGCCGCCTCAAGGGCATCGAGGTTGGCCAGCCCCCCGGCCACGAACCCGGCCACCGCCAAGCGGGCCGGTCCTCGCAGCGATGCCACCAGTCCCCTCCCCTGGTGGAGCATGGCCCGAGCCCTGGCCGCCTCGTAAGCCACCAGGCCTCGCAGACCGGCCGACGCTGCCGGGGCCTGGAGGTCCTCGACGGCCACGCCGAAGCGTTCCATGTCGTCGGCGGGGAGGTAGACCCGCCCCCTGGCTGCGTCCTCGCCCACGTCCTGGAGATGCTCCAACACTTGGAGACCGCTGCAGACCTGGTCGGAGGCGGTCAGGCGCTCAGGCGTGGCCGCCTCGAACACGGCCAGCACCAGATGCCCGACCGGGTTGGCCGACAGCTCGCAGTACTCCATCAGCTCGTCGAAGTCGGCGTAGCTGTTCTTGTGCTGGTCGAGCCGGTTGGCGGCCAGCAGCCCGTCGAAGGGCCGGCGGTCCAGCCCGAACTGCGCCACCGCAGGGCCCAGCCGGACGAAGACCTCGTGGCGGGGGATGCCCGCGAACAGATCGTCGAGTTGGGCCTCGACCCAGTCGAGGGCGGCCAGGCGATCCCCCGGAAACTCGTCGCCGAGGTTGTCGACCAGCCGGGCATAGCCGTAGATGGCCCGCAGATGGCCCTGCATCGCTTTGGGCAGCAGCCGTAGCGCCACCGGGAAGTTCTCGGAGGAGGCCCGGGCCATAACCGCGTCGAGCCCCACATGGCGCTCGACCGCTTCGGCAGTGGTCGCCTCCTCGGGGGACGCCGGATGCGGAACCGAGTTGTGCGGCGTCCCGTTCACTGCCGGCTCAGCCTAGTGGCGTCCGGCGGTTGGGCGGACCCCGGAAGATCCCTCTCACCACTAGAAATCATGAAACATCATAAAAAAGTTGCAAATAGAGTTGACTGCTACTATATGTGAATCCATGATTTTTAGCGATGTTGAATATCACAACAGGCGGAGTCCGGCCGCTTGGTCGGGGGAAGCCGGCAAGACGGTCCGGGGACGGCGCTCGCGAGCGACGGTGACCGCGGCGATGGCTGCACTGGCGATGGTCGTCGCCGGCTGCGGATCCGCAGGCAGCCCTGGCGGTCAGAGCCCGCCAAGCGAGTCGGCGATGACCGGCTCCAACCCGCCGGCGCCGCAACTGCTCGCTGCGACCCAACCCGTCACCGAGGCAGCCGGACCCGCGGCCATCGACTCTCCTGCAGACACCGGGACCCCCACAGCAGCCACTGCGCTCCCGACGGCCACAGTCACCGAGACGCGCGCCGCTGCGCTTCCGACAGCCACAGCCACCGAGACACGCGCCGCTGCGCTTCCGACAGCCACAGCCACCGAGACACGCGCCGCTGCGCTTCCGACGGCCTCCACGACGGTGCCGCCGGTGGCGGAGGGTTCGGGCCCCGAGCCTGAGGGGGGCCATCCTCCGCATCCGGAGGCGGGAATGATCCCGCGAGATCTCTCCTACTGGGACTACCCGAACTGTGCACCCGGCCCTCCGTGGCCTGCGGACTGCTACCCGCCGTCCGAGTGGGAGGTCCCCCAGGACCTCTCGGACTGCGTGCACAGCGCCTATCCCGACGAGGGCGCGGGC
>VXNG01000200.1 GCA_009840695.1 Acidimicrobiaceae bacterium | reverse complement strand
GCTCATGAGGTCCTCGCCGAAGCGGATCTGCGGGTTCATCCGGCCCGAGGCCGCGGCCACCTCGCCCGACGAGAGCTCGAGCAGGTACCCGGCGATGGTCGTCGATCCCACATCGACCGCCACCCCCCACCCCTCGTCGGAGTAGCCGGGGCGCACGTCGAGAACGGTGCGGCGGTCGTGCACCACCACCGTGACCGACCGGTCCCCGGCTGCTATGGCTGGGGAGAGCCCGGCCAGGACCGGCACCGGGAACTCCAGGTCGCTCAGGCCCCAGTCGGTGGCCAGGGCGTCGGCCACCAGGTCGACCTCAGCGGCCTCGAAACCCAGGACGACCTCCGGAAGTTCCACGTAGTGCAGGGTGACGACCGGATGGATGATCACCTCCGTTAGATCGATCGCCTTGCGCACTACCGGGCGGTGGACCTGGCTCTCCGGCGGGACGTCGACGACGGCGTTGGCCAGTACCACGGCCTGGCAGCCCAGGCGGAAGCCCCCGGCGAGGGGGCGGCGCCCACGGTAGCCGAGCTCGGTGGGGCCGGGATCCGACAGGACGCCGGCTTCGGTGGCTGAGACCTGGCAGCGGCCGCACAAGCCCCGGCCGCCGCACACCGAGTCGAGGTCGACCCCGCCGGCCCGGGCCGCATCGAGCACCGTGGCTCCGGCAGCCACCGAGGCGCGTATCCCCGAGGGGTTGAACACCACGCTGTGCATGTCGTGCATGTCGGGGTGTTCAGGCGCTTCGGCGACGTCCGCCCCGCCGTCTCAAGCCGACCGCGTCGGGGTCCCGGTGCTCCGCGATCCACGCGGCGCAGTCCCGGTCGTTCCCGGCCAGGACGTCCGCGGCCATCACCGCGTTCTTCACCTCGGGGTGCATGGGGTTCATGATCGCGGAGGTGAGCCCCGCCCCTATGGCCATCGACAGGAAGGTCCCGGTGATCATGTGGCGGGCCGGCAGGCCGAAACTGACGTTGCTGGCACCGCAGGTGGTGTTGACCCCCAACTCGGCGCGCAGGCGGCGCACGAGCTGGAACACCTGGCGTCCAGCCGTGCCCATGGCACCGATCGGCATCACCAGAGGGTCCACCACCACGTCGCAGGCCGGGATTCCGTGGTCTGCGGCCCGGTTCACGATCTTGCTGGCCACCTCGAAGCGAACGTCGGGATCCTCGCTGATGCCGGTCTCGTCGTTGGAGATGGCCACGACCGCGGCGCCGTGGCGGGCCACCAGCGGTAGAACCCGCTCCAGTACCTCCTCTTCCCCGGTGACGGAGTTGATGAGGGGCTTGCCCTCGTACACCGCGATGCCGGCCTCGAGGGCCTCGACGATCGAGGAGTCGATGGACAGTGGCGCGTCCGTCACGCTCTGCACGAGCTTGATGGCTTGGGCCAGCAGGGCAGGCTCGTCGGCGAGCGGGATTCCCGCGTTGACGTCGAGCATGTGGGCTCCGGCCGTGGTCTGTGCCAGTGCGTCGGCCTCCACCCGGCTGAAGTCGCCGTTGCGCATCTCCTCGGCCAGTAGACGGCGCCCCGTGGGGTTGATGCGCTCGCCGATCATCACGAACGGGCGGTCGAACCCGATGACGACCTCCTTGGTGGCCGAGCTGACGACGGTGTCGGTCACTGCTGGGCCTCTTGGGAACCGTTGCGGTGTTCGGGCGCCGGTCGGTCCTGGCCGTCACGCTCTGGATCCCATCCACCGGTCCTGACGAACTCGTCGAGGCGTTCCCGCGGGAAGGCTTCCTCCAGGGAGGCCGCGGCCGCCATCGCCGCAGCCTCGGGATCGTCGGAGCCTGCGGGGATCGTGGTGCGGCGCCACTCGCCGACGTACTGCGAGGCCTGGGTCTTGCCGGCGACCATGGCCGCCCGGTCGATGGCCCGCTGGAAGCGACGGGGGAGGATGCGCTGAACCCGGTCCGTGCCGGAGCCGCCGTTGACCTGGGCGGGGATGTCGCGCCAGCTGATTAGCACGAGGCTGTTGCCGTCGCTGCGCCGCCGGCGCCCGCCCCGGCCCGCCGGGGGGTTCATGCCGCCTCTTCGGTGGTGTGGCCGGACAGCTCGACGATGTGGCGCTCGAGCCCGCCGATGCCGGTGAGGATCCGCTCGCAGCGAAGGCCGAGACGGGCGGCGGCGTGCTGTGCCGCTCGGGCCAGGCGGTCGTCGTCGGCCTGAGCCAGATGGATCACCCGGGTGTAGTTGCCGAAGTACGCCTCGAGGAGTTCCGGATGCCGCGAGATGCCCAGACCCTGCATGATCAAGCGGTCGAAGTGCCGCACCAGGTAGTCGGTGAGGTAGAAGGTGCCCGGCTCGGCCTCTTGCAGGCCGGCGAAGGCGTCCGTGCCGGCGTAGAGCTCGTAGCAGTGGGCGCCGGGCAGCCGCTCCACGCCCTCTTCGGAGCACACCCGGTCGAGCCGTCCGCCCGTGCCGCAGTCCATGTAGCCCACGAGGATCGTTCTGTAGGCACCGCGGTCCTTGGCGGCCCGGATCCTTCGGCGGACGGCGTCGGGGATCTGCTCGGGGCGGTTGTGCATGATCGCGGGCAGGCACTCCACGTCGAGGTGCTTGCTGCCGTTGAGGGCTGCTACCTCGCGCAGCTCGCGGACCAGCGCGCCACAGCCGATGACAAGAACTTTCGAAGGGTGCGGCGGGGCCGTCATCCGGCGGCCCGGCGGGCCGTCACGAGGGTCTGGGCCGTCTCGGAGGCGATGGCGGCGTCGCGGCAGTAGGCGTCGGCTCCGATGGCCGATCCGAACTCCTCGTTGAGGGGAGCCCCGCCGACGAGGATGATGAAGTCGTCCCGTATGCCCTTCTCTATGAGGGTGTCGATCACCACCTTCATGTAGGGCATGGTGGTGGTGAGCAGGGCCGACATTCCCAGGATGTCGGGCTTGTGCTCGTCGAGGGCGGCCAGGAACTCCTCGGCGTCGGTGTTGATGCCGAGGTCGAACACCTCGAAGCCGGCGCCCTCGAGCATCATCGCCACCAGGTTCTTGCCGATGTCGTGGATGTCGCCCTTGACCGTGCCGATCACGACGCTGCCGATGGGCTCGGCGCCCGTCTCGGCCAGCAGCGGCCGCAGGATGGACATGCCGGCCTTCATCGCGTTGGCGGCCAGCAGGACCTCGGGCACGAACAGGATCCCGTCGCGGAAGTCGATGCCCACGATGCGCATGCCCTCGACCAGGGCGTCGTTCAGGACCTTGTCGGCCGACCATCCGCGGCCCAGCAGGATGTTGGTGCCCTCGGCGATCTCGTCGGCCAGACCGTCATAGAGATCGTCGTGCATCTGGGTCGTGAGCTCCTCGTCGTCGAGGCTCGCGAGATCGATGTCGTCGTCGACCATGTCGGGTCCGGGAGCAGGGGTGTCGGTCATCCGGCTAAGCCCTCCGCATGTCGGTTTGGGCCCACTTCCACGGATTACAGCCACTCGCTGGTTCCGTACTGTGGACCAGTCCCACGATACGGAACGGATCGTAGCACGGTCCGGTACCGACACAAGCAACCCGCGCGCCAGATTTCCATCAGCGACGCGGCGGCCCCGTAGCCTTGGCCGTCATGCCCGCGCCGGACGCCGACACACCCCCGCACCGTTACGACGCGACCCTCGCGGCCGACATCGAGAGTCGCTGGCAGGACCATTGGGAAGCGAGCGGCGCCTATGAGACACCCAACCCGGCCGGGGCGCTCTCGACGGGCCGTGGCTCGTCCGGCCCAAAGCTGTTCGTCATGGACATGTTCCCGTACCCGTCGGGATCGGGACTGCACGTCGGCCATCCGCTGGGCTACATCGCCACCGACGTGTACGTCCGATTCAAGCGCATGTCCGGCTTCAACGTCCTGTACACCATGGGATTCGACGCCTTCGGGCTGCCGGCGGAGGAGCACGCCCGACAGACCGGCCAGCATCCCCGCATCAACACAGAGGCCAACATCGACAACATGCGCCGCCAGCTCGACCGGCTAGGTCTCGGCCACGACAAGCGGCGCGGCGTCGCCACCACCGACGTCGACTACTACCGCTGGACCCAGTGGATCTTCCTGCAGATCTTCAACTCGTGGTTCGATCCGGAGGCTCGCCGGGCCCGTCCGATCTCGGAGTTGGTCGAAGAATTCGCCTCCGGCGCGAGACCGGTAGCGGATGGCCGCTCGTGGGAGCAGCTGGGCGAGGCCGAGCAGCGAGAGGCGGTGGACTCCCATCGCCTGGCCTACGTGGCCGACGCCCCGGTCAATTGGTGCCCGGCGCTGGGCACGGTGCTAGCCAACGAGGAGGTCACCAACGCGGGCCGCTCCGAGCGGGGTAACCACGAGGTGTTTAAGCGCCCGCTCAAGCAGTGGATGATGCGCATAACCGCCTACGCGGACCGCCTGCTGGAGGATCTCGACCGGCTGGACTGGCCCGAGTCGGTCAAGACCATGCAGCGCAACTGGATCGGCCGTTCTGAGGGTGCCCTGATCTCGTTCCCGGCTGCGAGTTCCCGGCGCCTGGAGATGCAGCCCATCGAAGTGTTCACCACCCGGCCCGACACCTTGTTCGGCACCACCTACATGGTGTTGGCTCCTGAGCATCGGTTGGTCGACGAGTTGGTGGCCGACGCCTGGCCGGCTGGCGTGCCCGAGTTGTGGACCGGGGGCGCGGCCACCCCCCGGGAAGCGGTGGCCGCCTACCGGGCCCGTGCCGCCGAGTTGAGCGACGCCGACCGGAGCGACTCCAAGTCCGGGGTTTACCTGGGCTACGACGCCGTCGTGCCGTTCACCGACACCCTGGTGCCGGTGTTCGTAGCCGACTACGTGCTTATGGGATACGGCACCGGCGCGGTGATGGGCGTGCCCGGCGAGGACCAGCGCGACCGCGAGTTCGCCGAGGCCTACGGCCTGCCCGTCATCCGCACAGTGCAGCCTCCGCCGGAGCATCCGGACGAACTGGCGTACACCGGTGACGGCCCGTCGATCAACTCCCACTTCCTCGACGGCCTGGATGTGGAGGCGTCGAAGGCCCTGATTGCCGAGCGCCTCGTCGAGTCGGGGTTCGGCTGTCCCACCGTCAACTACCGGATGCGCGACTGGCTGTTCAGCCGCCAGCGCTACTGGGGCGAGCCGATTCCCATCGTGTTCGACGACTTCGGGCCGGTGGCCCTGCCTGACGACATGCTCCCGCTCGAGTTGCCCGAGCTGACGGACTGGGCCCCGAGGGCGCTGGCCCGTGACTCCGAGCCGGAGCCGCCGCTGGGCCGGGTGACGGAATGGGTGGGCGTCGACTTGGACCTCGGCGACGGGCCGCGGCATTACCGGCGCGAACTGAACACGATGCCCCAGTGGGCCGGCTCGTGCTGGTACTACCTGCGTTACCTCGATCCCACCAACGACGAGGCACTGGTCGATCCCGACGTCGAGTCGTACTGGATGGCCGACCCCGACCCCGGCGGCGTGGGCGGTGTCGATCTGTACGTCGGCGGGGTCGAGCACGCTGTGCTGCACCTGCTGTACGCCCGGTTCTGGCACAAGGTGCTCTACGACCTCGGTCACGTGAGCGGGCCGGAGCCGTTCAAGCGCCTCGTCAACCAGGGGTACATCCAGGCCTATGCCTTCAAGGACTCCCGCGGGGTGTACGTCCCGGCGGAGGAGGTTGGGGGCTCCTTGGAGAAAGGCTTCGAGTATCGCGGCGAGCCGGTGACCCGCGAGCTGGGCAAGATGGGCAAGTCGCTCAAGAACTCGGTCACACCCGACGACATGTACGCCTCCTACGGGGCCGACACCCTGCGCCTCTACGAGATGTTCATGGGGCCTATCGATCAGGACCGGCCTTGGGAGACCCGCTCGGTGGTGGGCTCCCAGCGGGTGCTGCAGCGGGTGTGGCGCAACGTGGTCGACGAGGAGACCGGGGAGTTGCGGGTAAGCGAAGATGCACCCGACGACGATCTTCTCCGGCTGCTGCACCGCACCATCGACGGGGTGCGCTCCGACATGGAGGGAATGCGGTTCAACACGGCCATCGCCAAGTTGACCGAGCTCAACAACGAGTTGACCCGCCGGGGGACGGGCGCGCCCCGCGAGGTGGCCGACGTGATGGTTCGGATGCTGGCCCCGCTGGTTCCGCATTTCGCGGAGGAGTTGTGGCACCGCCTGCACGGCGAGGGCGCCGGATCGGTGACGGAGACCGAGTTCCCGGCTGTGGACCCTGCCCTGCTGGTGACCGACACCGTGGAGGTCCCCGTCCAGGTGAACGGCAAGCTGCGGGGGCGGGTGACGATCGCAGCCGACGCCGATGAGGAGACCGCGGTGGCCGCGGCTCTGGCCGAGCCCAACGTGGCGGCTCACGTGGGCGGCCGCGAACTGCGCAAGCAGCTCTACGTGCCCGGCCGCATGATCACCCTGGTGGTGT
>VXNG01000088.1 GCA_009840695.1 Acidimicrobiaceae bacterium | reverse complement strand
TCGCCCGCGACCAGCTCGCCGTCGCATATCACCAGATGAGACTCCCGGTTCAGCCCCAGCCGCTGCAGCAGGTCGTGCACCGTCACCGGACCCTCGACGTCGATCTCCCTGGTCGGGTTGCGCAGCACGACTCGCATCGAACCAGCCTGTCTCGGCCTCTTGCGGCTCAGCCGCGGTTCCTCTTGAGATGCCGGATCTCGATTCCAGCACCCGGCTCGATCCGTTCCTCCAGCACTGTCGTGGGCTCGCGCGGTCCCATCGCCCGGCGCGCCAGCTTGAACGCGCCCTGCGCGACGAAGGCCGCGAACCACAGCCGCGAGCTGCCGAGCAGGCCGCGTCGCACGGCCTGGCGTGTGATCCAGGCTCCGGCTGCCTTGCCGCCGACCAGTCCCATTCCTAGACCCGCCTCACCTCTACGACAGTCCTGCGAAGCCGGCCGGCCCTTCGTCCCAACAGGTAGGCGAGGCCGATCAGGACGCCCGCGGCCGCAGCCGCACCGTAGGCGACCTTGACGAGAAGCGGCTGGGTGTCCCGGTCGATGTCGGCTTGAAGGTCGCGCAGCGCATCCGCCAGCGAGTCACGGGTGATCCGGTCCGGTTCCGCAGTCACCGCAGGCCTCGCTTGCCGACCTGGCGCAACAGCGCCGCGATGACCGCGACGAGGGCGCCGACCGCGATCAGGTAGGGAATCCACGACCGGTTCCCTTCGAAGGTGGCGCCCGTCTCGGTCTGCAGGGCGCGGAGCAGCGAGAGCAGCAGCAGAACCATCCCCACCACCAGCGCAACACTTCCGGCCAGGCCCATCGACACCCATCGGCCCGCGCCCCGCAGCGGACCGAGCAACTCTTGACGCACGTAGGCCTTCACCAGGTCCACGACTTCTGCTACGCCCTGCCTGCGTGCCAAACCTGGTCCCTCCGGCCCTTCAGCGAGCTGGTTGCCCGCTCTTGTTCGCTTCGCTAACGGGCCACTCAGGCCCTCACGCTACCCGGTGCCCAGCTCGATCCGGGCCTTCAAGAACTCGACGGCGTCGGCCACGACACGGTGCGCGACGGCGAGCCGCTGGCCGGCGCCCGGCGTGCGAAGCACCTCGTAGCGGTCGAGCGGGCCGAGTGGAGCAAGAGCCGCGGCCCGGTAGGAGGCCTGGGACACGTCGCGGCCCACATCGACAGGAACCACTTCGGCTGCCGGATGCGGCGGCCCGGGTGTGATCTCGAGACGCCGGGCCAAGCTGCGGGCCTCCGAGACCAGACCCGACAGCCGGCGGAGCAGTTCAGGGGCCTCTGGTGCCCCATCTTCGGGCTCGTCGGGCCAGTCCTCGGTCTCAGCGCAAGGGTACGGGTCATCGGGAAGCCACCGCCGCACCCGGATGCGGCGGACTCCCAGCGCCATCACCAGCAGCCGGCCGTCGGACAACTCCTGCGTCTCCACCACGCGGGCCATGGTGCCGACATCGCACCGCACATCGCCGCCCCCGACCTCCCGGCCCCGCTCGATCAGCACGACGCCCATCTCGTTGTCCGTCTCCACAACGGTGTCGAGCATGGCCACATAGCGCGGCTCGAAGACATGGAGCGGCAGGGGCATCCCGGGCAGGAGGACCGACTGGAGCGGGAACATCGGCGTAGCCATGGTCCCAGCGCCGGCTCTACTGGCCGTTGGCGGCGCCTGTGTCCACTACCGGCGCCCTCGCGGGCTTCGGATGGAGCAGAGCGTCGGCCGATGAAGGTCCGTAGGGATGGCCCGCCGCGGCCGAGATCAGACCTCGCTGCAAGTCGTTGCAGAAGCCGAGGTCGAAGATCAGTCCCTCGCGGTTGGAGATCAGCGCGAACGTGAGCACGTCGCCGTTTCGAGCCACCGTCACCCCCGCGATGGCCGACACATCGTTCAGCGTTCCGCTCTTGGCCCACACCGGGCCGTCTGCCGCGTCGCCGGTGGCGGCGCCGGCATCGGCGGTCGCCGGTGTGGCCGTCTCGTCGGAGGCCTGCGGTTCTGCCTCGCATTCCCGCAGGGTGCCGCTCTCCCCCACCACGGCCAGCCCCGTCACCAACGGCGAGTCGGGACCGGCCCGCAGCAACAGCCGGGTGATCAGGTCGCAGGTCAGCCGGTTGTGCAGCGACAGCCCCGATCCGTCGGCAATGACGATCCCGGTGGTCGGGATGCCCAGCAGTCGCTCCAGCACATCGTGGACATCGGTGACCGCGTCGGCGCGCGCCGAGCCCGAGAATCGCCTGCCAATGTCCTTGAGGAGCATCTCGGCCGTGGTGTTGTCCGAGTAGCGCAGCATCCGGGCCACGATCTCGGACATCGGCGGCGACTCGACGCTGCCCAGCGAGAAGAGCTCCGACCGCGCCGGCGCGGTGCCCTTGCCGGCCGGCGCCGACACGAGGACGCCGCGGGACTCGATCAGCCCGTCCAGCACCTGGGCCGCGTGAAGCGCGGGATCGGTGGCTCGCACGTTCTGTCGCCTGCCGGCATAGTCCGCCGAAGCGGGGAAGGACACGTATCCGTCGTTGAGCAGCAGCGCGGACAGAGGGCCGACTTGATTGCTGTTGACATAGGACTGCTTCCAGATGGGCTGGTTGCTGGGCTGGACGATCTGGCCGGAGTAGTCCCGCTCCGCTTCAGGGAAACGCGACTCGTCGGCCAGGACGCGGCCCTCGATCCTGGCGATGCCCCGATCGCGCAGGCTCGCTGAGGCCTGGACGGCCAGATCGGTGAAGTCGGTGTGGGCCATGGGCTCCGGGAATCGCCGTATGTACGAGAGCGTCGACAGAACCGGATCGCCCCGTCCCACCAGGAAGATGTCGCCGGTGAGCACGCCGCCGGAGGCGGAGTTCAGGTCCGCGGAACGCACGAAGGCTTCAGTGGCGAAAGTCGCCTCCGATCCTGCCGTCTCGAGGATCACGGCCGCGGTGACGATCTTCATCAGCGAGGACGGCACGAGCGGCACTTCGGCCTGCTCGCTCAGGATGGGCTCGCCATTGCGGTAGACGGCCAGGCAAGTCTGCGGCGGGGCGCTCGGGAGTTCAGCCACGTCGGTGAGCCGCTCGAAGAGACGGGCTTCGGTGACCGGGCCCGACAGCCACGACGGCGTCCGGCGCACGCTCAGCAGAGGCGTGCCCACCACCATTTGGGGGGGACCGGCGTCTTCGACCCAGCCCGGATCGGAGTCGGCGTTGATGCGCCGGGCCTGGACATACGACCCGACCGCAGTGGTCGCCAGCGCGGCCAGCAGGATCGAAACCAGGATTCGACGCATCCTCGCCATCGTACGCCGCCCGGCCAGGTGCGTGGATTGTCTCGGTAGCGTCGGGGAACCCTGAAGCCGCCCAAGCGAGGACCCGACCATGGACATCGTGGCTGCCTTGTTCATCGACGACATCCAGCTCCGCCAGGTGCCGGGACCGTCCACCCGCATCGACCTGACCGGCGTGCAGTTCTCGGCGGTCGCCCCCACCGAACTGCCGCTGGTGTGGGCCCCCCACCTGGTGGTGATCGTTCGCTGCGCGTCCGACGAACCCGGCGTCGGGGCCTTGGAGGTCGCCTATTTCCGGGGCGAGGAGCGGATAGCCCGCAACGTGCAGCCGCTGCAGGTGGAGCCGGGGAAGTTCAACTACCGGCTGGTCCGGGCCGAACTCGAGTTCACCGATTACGGCACGGTCGAGGCCCGGGCTCGCATCGACACCGGACCGGTGACCGTGGTCCCCTACACCCTGCTGCCGCCCCCGGACTAGCTGTTGCCTCCCCCGGAACCGGGGCCGCGGCGCCCCGCCCCCTAAACCTGCCCCCCCCGGGCCCCGTCACTGGCTTTGGGTAACCGCGCGGGCGCGGAGGGCGCGCGGAGTGAGGGCCGGTGACTTCCATCGAGAGGCTGGGAATCAACGTCATAAAGACGCTGGCCATGGACGCGCCCCACGCGGCCCGCTCGGGCCACCAGGGCACCGCCATGGCCCTGGCTCCGCTGGCCCATGTGCTGTGGACCCGGATCATGCGCTACGACGCCCAGCGGCCGGACTGGCCCGACCGGGACCGGTTCGTGCTCTCAGCCGGTCACGCCTCGATCCTGCAGTACGCCATGCTCTACCTGACCGGCCACGGCTTGACTCTCGAGGATCTGAGGAACTTCCGGCAGTGGGGGTCGCCCACGCCCGGCCATCCCGAGGTCGGCTGCACCCCCGGGGTGGAGGTGACCACCGGCCCGCTCGGTCAGGGCATCGCCAACGCAGTGGGCATGGCCATCGCTGAGAGCCAGATGCGAACCCGCTACGGCGCCGATGTCTGCGACCACCGCATCTTCGTGATCGCCGGTGACGGCGACCTGTCCGAGGGGGTCAGCCACGAGGCTGCTTCGCTGGCGGGACACCTTGGCCTGGGTCGGCTGGTGGTGGTCTACGACGACAACGAGGTCACCATCGACGGCGGCACCGATCTGGCCCTCTCCGACGACGCCGCGGCCCGCTTCCGGGCCTACGGCTGGCATGTCATCGAGCTCGGCGAGGCGGCCGAGGACCTCGACGGGCTGGAAGCCGGGCTGCGCGATGCGGCCGCCGTCGAGGACCGCCCGTCGTTGGTGATCCTGCGTTCGGTGATTGCCGCGCCAGCGCCGCAAGCGTCGGGCACTCCGGCCGCGCACGGCTACGCCATCTTCGACGAGGAGATCGCAGCCACCAAGGACTTGATGGGACTGCCCGCCGCGGAGACGTTTCATGTTCCTTCCGGGGTGCTCGACTACTACCGCCGCGCCGGGACCGCCGGCCAGGACGAGCGCTTCGCCTGGGAGGCCCGCGCCGCCGCCTTCGACGGCGACCGCGACGGCCTCGAGGCGTGCCTGGCCGCGACCGGCCGTGCCGGCTGGGAGGACTCGCTGCCGTCATTTGAGCCGGGCCAGTCGGTCGCCACCCGCAAGGCCTCCAGCGCCGCCCTGCAGGCCCTGCTGCCGGTGGTTCCCGGACTCACCGGCGGCGGCGCCGACCTGACCGGCAACACCGGCACGGCCATCACCGACGGCGGGGTGTTCTCGGCCCGCGGTCCGGGCGGCCGGCAGATCTACTTCGGCGTGCGGGAGCACGCCATGGGGGCCATCGCCAACGGCATGGCCCTGCACGGCGGCGCCATACCGGTGGTGGGCACGTTCCTGGTGTTCGCCGACTACATGCGGCCCGCGGTGCGGCTCGCCGCGCTGTCGGAAGCCAAGGTCGTCTTCGTGTGGAGCCACGACTCGGTGGGCGTGGGAGAGGACGGCCCCACCCACCAGCCGATCGAGCACCTCGCCTCGCTGCGAGCCATCCCGAACCTGCGGGTGATCAGGCCCGCGGACGCCACCGAGACGGTGGGGGCCTGGAGGATTGCGGTGGAGTCCGAGGGGCCGACCGCGTTGATCCTCACCCGCCAGGACGTACCCGTGCTCGAGGGGACCCGGGCCGACGCGGTCTCGTCGGGCGGCTACGCGCTGCTGGAGCCCGCAGAGCCCAGCCTGACGCTGGTGGGGACGGGCAGCGAGGTGGCGGTGTGCTGCGACGCGGCCGCGATCCTGGCCACCGAAGGAGTCGCAGCCCGGGTGGTGTCGCTGCCGTCATGGGAGCTGTTCGCCGAGCAGCCCTACTCCGAGCAGGCCCGGGTCCTGCGGCCCGACCTCCCGTCACTGGCGGTGGAGGCGGGCAGCACAATGGGTTGGAGCCGGTGGACCGACGAAGCGGTGGGCATCGACCGCTTCGGTGCCTCGGCACCCGGCGCGGTGGTGATGGAGAAGCTCGGGATCTCCGCATCCAACGTGGCCGACAGGGCCCGGGCCCTGCTGGCCGGCGCAGGCCGGAGAGCCGCGCTGTGATGTCGAGGAGGGCCGACGCGAGATGACTGCGACCACCAGACTGCACGAGCTCTATGACCGTTGCGGCCAGAGTCCCTGGCTGGACAACATCCGCAGGGGCTGGATCACCGGCGGGGACCTCCAGAGATGGGTCCGGCAGGGTGTCCGGGGCCTGACGTCGAACCCGTCGATATTCCAGAAGGCCATCACCGCCACCGCCGACTACGACGACGAGTTCCGGTCCTCCATCGATGCCGGGCTCGACGTCGAGTCGTCCTACTGGCGCCTGGTCACCTCCGACATATCGGCTGCGGCCGCGGTCCTGCGATCCGTCTACGACGAGTCCGAGGGCCTCGACGGCTACGTGTCGGTGGAGGTCGCGCCCGATCTGGCCCGAAACGGCGAAGCCACCGCCGAAGCGGCCCGGAACCTGCACGATCAGCTCGCGCTTCCCAACCTCTACGTGAAGATCCCGGGAACGGCGGAGGGTCTCGCTCCCATCTCCCAGATGATCGCCGAAGGCAACAGCATCAATGTCACGTTGATCTTCAGCGTTGAGCGCTACCTCGAGGTGG
>VXNG01000175.1 GCA_009840695.1 Acidimicrobiaceae bacterium | reverse complement strand
ACCCCACACCCCCCCACCCCCTCTTGCCTCTTGCCTCGGGGGCCCGGAGATGTTAACAAGAGACAGTGGGTGGGCGGTGCCGGGGACTCGTAGTCGGTGGGTACGGGGGATTCGTAGGCGGGCCGCTCGTAGGTGGGCGGTGGTTCTGGCGAGTCGTAGGCCGTGATCTGCTCTTGGGTGGGAGCCTCTGGTTGGGTCGCAGGTTCCCGCTCCTGGGTGGGAGCGTCTTCTGGCGAGTCGTACGCCGTGATCGGTTCCGGGGTGGGAGCTTCTACTGTTTCGTGGGTGGGCGGTTCGGGTTCCGGGGTGAGAGCCTCTGGCTCGCGGGCAGGCGGTTCTTCTTGCTGGGTAGGGGTTTCTGGCTCCTGGGTGGGCGGTTCTGGCTCGGGAGTGGGAGGAACCGGCATGCCGGTCTCAGCAGCGGGGAACTCCGCCGTCGCCGCGGCCAGGTGCAGGGGCAGATCGGAGGCCGTTCCGGTCCCGAGCTGGCTGCCGCTGGTGAGGCCCCGCCAGAAGGGGACCACCTCCTCGGGCGCCGGCTCGCGGCCCCAGGCCGTGAACAGGAACTTCTCGGCCAGCGTCCACAGATACACCGGGTCCGGCTTGCCCCAGGGCAGGGGGTCGCCGGGGAGGGCGAGCGCCGTGCCCACTGGCAGCAGGGTGTCGGGCCCCATGCCGGCCACTCCCGGGCTGGCGGCGTTGAGCCCCCGGAGCTCCTCCCAGCGCTTGGGAGTCTGCAGGAACTGCGCGGCGATGCTGCGCAGAGTGTCCTCGGCGCGGGTGAAGTAGTAGGCCCGCACCGGGACGATCATGGGCGGATCGTCCGCCGGCGCTGCCGCAGGTTCGCTGACGATCTCGGCGTCGGTGATCCCGTCGTCAGTGATCGGACTCTCAGGCGTGCCGGCGCCGGCCGGCCATGCCGGGTCGTCCGGCGGTTCGTCGGGCGTTGCGTCGTCGGGGGGCACGACCACCCTGGGGTACTCGTCGCTGAAGGGCTCGTCGAACAGGGGCGGGCCTTGGCGGTACCAGGGCTCGTCCGGGTCGGTGCCGGGTTCGGTGCCCGGCTCGCGGTCGAGTGACCTGTCCGGCGCGAGTTCGCGCGAGTCAGCAGGCATGCTCGCCTCGAGATCGGAGGCTCCGGCTGTGATGCCCGGCTCGAAGTCGGGGTCCGCGTCCTCCCCATCGGGTGCGAACCCCGCCATGGCGGTCGCCTCCTCGTCGGCAGTGCCGCCGGTCGGCATCCTTCCGGTGAGCGTGGCGACCAGCAGCCCAAGGCCGCAGAACCAGGCGACAAGGAACAGTCCGCTGATTATGTTGACGATGTAGCCAGCCGGCAGAACCCCGTCGGCGATGCCGGACTCGACGTCGGCCCACTGCGACGGCGCAGCTAGCTCGGGCGCGCCGAACAGGAGGTACACCAGCAACGGAATGCCGGCGACCATGAGGGCCGCGACGGCGTACCACAGAGCCCTGGCGGGCAAGCGGCTCAATTCTCGGCACCGCGCGAGTAACCCGCGGGAGGGCGTGGGAGACTTGCCCCAGGCCCAGGGGGGAGGCTGGACACGGGCGGCGATTGTACCGCTGCATTCCCGAATTCAACCCTGTTCATATACAAAATATTGGGGAATTATTGGGAAGTTATAGATACGAGTGAAAAATGAGAGCGCACGCCCGCAGGGCGGCTCTGCTAGGCGAGTGGGCATTCGCCCAGGTAGGCCAGGGTGCTGAACTCCTTGCTGGGGAGCACCAGGCGGGCCTCCGCCGCACCCACGGCCTCGATGGGTTGTCGCTCGCGCACCAGGCCGATGACGGACCGGTAGAGGTAGCCGGTTATCACCGTGACCTGCACCCGGCTGCCTACGCAGTCGAGGAAGGCCACGTGGATCTCCTGGCCGTAGATGAGCCGGGTTCGGGATGTCCGTTCCTCGGCGGCGGTGCGGGCCTGCTCGAGCGTTCCCCCGCTGGCGATGGTGGCCGCGGCGACGCGGGCGGCCTCGTTGGCGGAGTGGAGCGCGTCCTGGCGGGCCGCGTTGAGTCTGGGTGCGTCGTAGGCGAGACCGCCGAAGAACACCAGGGCCGATGTGATGACGGCGACGAACACGGCGTACGCGCCCCGCTGATCGTCTGCTCGCCGCCGCGTGCGTGACTCGGGCGGAGCGCTGGGGCGGCTGGTGGGTGCCGTCATGCGCCCGGTCGGTGCCGGTACGGGTCGATGGTGGCGACGGCCACCGCCTTGCGCTCGGCGTCGAGGCCGGGGAAGCCGAACTTCCCGAGGATCTGGGACGGGACGCGGCAGGTCACGAACACGTGCACTGTCCCGCCCGGCGGCACGGCCCTGTAGTTGCCGCCGGCGTCGGCGGTGTTGGGCACGTGGTCGCCGTTCACGTCGATGAAGATGACCTCGCTGGTGCCCGCGAAGTCGTTGTTGCAGAGGACCTGGTTGTAGTTGTTGGCGCTCTCTGCTCCCCGGAGGCTGGCCTGGGCCACTTGCTCGGCGCCGTCGGGCCCGCCGGTGTAGTAGCAGCACAGCGAGGCTGTGCGGGCGGCCCGGTTGGCCGCCGCCTGTATCCCCTGTTCGATGCGCGCCGAATCCGAGAGCATCTGTATCGCCACGATCACGAGCACCAGCGCGGGGAAGAGGATCGCCACTCCGATGACGCTTCCTGAGCCGGTCTCTCCCCGCGGCAGTCTCCGGCGGCCGTTGGTCAGCATTCCCAGACTGCCGTCCCGGTGATTTCCGATGCGAGGACGTCGTCGAGCGGACCGCAGGCCTGCCCCGTCACCTCCAAGCCGCCGAACATCGGAGTGATGGTCCCGCCGAACACGACCGCGGTCACCGAGCCCCGATCGGACTCCACCGCAATGACCGGAGCCTTGGTCTCGATCACCGAGCTCTTGGCGCCCGCGATCGCGATGCGCGCCGCCAGGATCCCCTCGCACTGGCGTTGGGTCTCCATCGTGGTCGGATCGCCGTCGCATTCCTGCGCGCCGGGCCCCGCCGCCTGGGCGGCCGCAACCGCCGCGTCGGCCGCCGACTGGACCGCAGTTCGCGCCATCGCCACGAGAGCGACGTGAACACCTATGAGAACTGTTGCGATCACACCCAGGAACAGGATCGCCACCGGCAACGCCTCGCCCCGCTCATCGCGGCGGTGGACGCAACTCCTCGACATGGCAGTGCCCGATGCCCCTGGAGGACTCAAGTGCAGCCGGCGATGGGATCCCAGGTGTACTCGTAAGCCTCGCAGAGCACCTGAGTAGTGAAATCGCTCGGGCTCCGCGTGAGGTTCTGGCGCTCCAGATCGTCCGCGACCTCCCCGCCGCGCGTGTACATCGCAGCCGCCACCGCAAGGGCGATAGCGATCATCACCGTCATGATGATCGCGGCCTGCAACGCGAAACCGCGCTGATCAGCCCGAACAGACTCCACTACACGCAACACACGGACATCAATTGGCGCCGGCGTCGCCGGGATCACTCACGGACCGCACGTTCCATCGTTAGGCATCGTCGACGGGTCACCGTCGCCGTCCGAGTCGTTGTCCGCCCATGTGTGCGTATGACTAGGCGATCCGTCAGATGTGGTGTGACAAGCGGCCTGAGTGGTGTGAGAGGTGCCCGC
Organism: Acidimicrobiaceae bacterium; assembly: GCA_009840695.1. Next base: position 2,823 of record VXNG01000175.1, on the reverse strand, counting down.
GTTGTGAACGACAGTTCCGGGCGCGCCGCAGCTGCCGGGGCCGCCGGGGTTGTTCCAAACGCCGCCAGCAATCTCGCAGCCGGTCTCGTTGGCGATTTCTGTCCAGCGGTCGGTTTCGCCTTCGAGGCGGTCGGTCTCGGTGCCCGCCCTAGTCAGCAGCACCGCGGCTACCGCGCCGGCGATGGCCAGCAGCACGACCACGATGATGATCGTCTGCAGTGCAATGCCGCGCTCGTCGCACCCATGCACGCACTCGTCGTGCCCATGCTCGCACTCGTTGCTGCGCAAGCTTGAGAACATGAGCACTCGTGTCCGCACTCGTCGCTACAAGGTATCGAGAACCGCCCTAGAGATTACGCAGGCGGGAAGCATGCAGCGAAGTCGCTGCCGTCGGTAGCCGCTGCAGTGTAACTGCTAGCGTTGCTCGAAGACCGGCCGCCAGCGATCTGACAGCCTGTGTGGTTGGTGATCTCTGACCACCGGTCGGTTTCGTCTTCGAGGCGGTCGGTCTCGGTACCCGCCCTAGTCAGCAGGACCGCGGCCACCGCTCCTGCGATAGCCAGCAGAACAACCACGATGATGATCGTCTGCAGAGCGATCCCTCGCTTGTCGGCTGCGAGCCTCAAGGCCCGGCCGCGCAGGGCAAAGCCCGAGACTATGGCCACGGCCGGCACAGCCAGCGCGAGTACGACGATGATCATTGCTGTGGACATGGAAGGAGGTTCCTCGGTCTGAAACGGATGAGCGGCCGGTTGGCCCAACGCCAGAACGTAGCGGTTGCGCTGCAGAGCGACAACCTCTTGATGATTTCTAGCCAATGTCTAACCAATTACTAGCCAATCTGTGCTGGCGAACATTCTCGACCGCTGGGCTGTGTCGCCCGTACTACAGGCCGGTGAGGGTGGAGGTGTCGAGGATCCCGGCCAGGGGCGGGTAGCCCATCAGGATCATGAAGGCGCCGCCGATGAGCGCCAGGGGCGCCCCCATCTTCTCGCCCGAGGAGGCCGCGGCCGCGTCGGCCTCCAGCATCGCCTTGGAGCGGGCCGAATCCACCTGGGCCAGGATCGCCTGGCGGGACCCGGCCCCCGTCGTGCCGGCCAGCTCCAGGGCCGCGCAGAACGGGTCCAGGAACCGCAGCCGGCGCTCGTCGGCCATGCGGCGCAGCCCCGTCCACGGCGCCTCGCCGCTGGCGGCCGACAGCCGCAGCGCATCGTGGATCACCACGAACCCGGGCTGCTGGCTGTAGGACGCCGCCGTCATCAACGCGCCGAAGGTGTCGGCGCCCGCGGTCACCAGCTGGGCCACCAGCTCGAGCCACGACTCGGTCACCTGCTGGAACAGGACCCGCTCCTTGTCGGCCTCGGTCCTCAGGATCGAGTCGGGCAGCAGCCAACCGCCCAGCCCCCCGGCACCGGCGGCGGCCACGATGATCGGCAGGGGCAGATCGAGCCCGAACAGCGTGTTGGCGAACACCGCGAAAGTAGCCAGCACCGCCGCGCCGAGCACCAGGCCGGCCATCTTGTGCACCGCCTGGGTCTCCAGGCTGCGGCCCACCACGCGGGCGTCCTGCATCAGCGCCGACTTGGACTGCAGATCCCTCTCGATACGCCGGGCGGCGCCCCTGAGAGCCTTCGACCCCTCGGACTCCTTGGCGCCGTCCTGGGACGGACGCTCTCCGGGCAGCGGCGCCCGGACCGGACGAGGGATCAGACCCATGATCACAAGTAGCAGGCCCAGCCCGGCCAGGCTGCCCAGCATGATCCCCACGGCTTCAGCGGCCCTCTCCAGTGATGGCCGCGATCACGCTCTCGGAGACCTGCTCGCCGTCGGCTGCCAGCAGGCGGACCGGAATCCCCGACTCCGACAGCTTGAGCACCCAGTACACGTTGCCGAAGATCAGCCCTCCGACGGCCAGCAGGACCGCCTGGCCGATCACCGAGCCGAAGGGATCGAAGTACTCCTTGTTGAACACGAACATGAACAGCACCGACACCACGGTCACACCGATGATCGACACCACCTGGGTCCAGGCCCGGGCGTTGGCCACCTCGTTGCGGCGCCGCATCTCCACCTCGGCCCGCATGGCCCGGGCCGTGCTCTCGAACGCCTCGCTCACCCGGGCCCCGGAGTCCCACGCGATCTTCATGCCCAGAACCAGGCGGTCGGCGAAGGGCGAGTCCATCTCGGCCGCGAACCAGTCCAGCGCGGCCGGCAGCCCCAACGCGCGGGCGATCGAAGCCATCTGCACGACCTTGGGGCGCAGCAGGGGCGGTGCCTGATCAGCCGATACGGTGACCGCCTCGAACAGCGAGCCGCTGGCCGACACCAGGTCGCGTATCTGCTCGGTCCACTGCGAGTAGGCCTCGATCTCGTCGGTGAACGCCCGGCGCCGGCGGGGCGCTCGGAACATCACCGGCCCCATTGCCCCCGTGGTCACCCCGATCAGCGCACCCACCGGCCAGCCCGTGGCGTACCAGGCGCCGAACCCCAGCGCAGCAGCCAGGCCCACCATGGCCAACGTGTCGCTGGACGACGACGACAACTCGATGGTCTTGGCCTGGGCCCGGAACTTGCGCAGGCGGGCCTTGCGGTCGGTCGCCGGCCGCTTCTGCAGGCCCAGGGCCGCCGCGAACATTCCGACGCCGGCCAGCGCGCCGCAGAGGACCGCTGCTAGGGCGACCATAGCCGTCTATCCGGCGCGTCTTCTCGGCACTGGCCGGCTAGTCGGCTGGGCCTCGGCCGGTTCGGTGGGGCGCGACGGCGCGGGGCCGGGCTGTCCCGGCTGGGGGCTTGCTACGCCGGGAGGGGGGAGCGGCGCACCGG
>VXNG01000103.1 GCA_009840695.1 Acidimicrobiaceae bacterium | reverse complement strand
AGTCCCGGCCCCCGCGACGTGCTGGTGCGGGTGGCGGCCTGCGGCATGAACAACACCGACATCAACACCCGTGTCGGCTGGTACAGCCGCTCGGTCACCTCTGCCACGTCTTCGCAAGGGTTCGCCGAAGCGGATCCCACCGACTCGGCGTGGGGTCGCGGCGGCCTGTCCTTCCCCCGGATCCAGGGCGCCGACATCGCAGGCGTTGTGGTGGCGGCGGGTGAGGGCGCGGATACCGGGTTGGTGGGCCGCCGGGTGCTGATCGACCCATGGCTACGCGATCGGGACCGTCCTGCCGATCGCGACCTAGCCGGCTATCTGGGCAGCGAGCGCGACGGCGGCTACGCCGAGTACTGCACGGTTCCCTCCGAGAACGTGTACCCGGTGTCGGTCGGGCTCACTGACATCGAGCTGGCCAGCTTCGCCTGCTCCTGGTCGACCGCGGAGCACATGCTGCAGCGAGCGGACCTTCAATCGGGCGAGACGATCGCGGTTCCGGGCGCGTCCGGCGGCGTGGGCAGCGCGTTGGTACAACTGGCCAAGCGCCGCGGGGCCCGGGTGGTGGCCATCGCCGGAGCATCCAAGCGGGCCGCGGTGAGCGACCTGGGCGCCGACGTGGTCCTGTCCCGGGGGTCCGAGGGCGTACCGGTGGCCGCGATGGCGGCCAATGGCGCCAGCTTCGACGTGGTGGCCGATGTCGTTGGGGGCGACGGCTTCCCGGGCTGGCTCGAGGCGCTATGCCGGGGCGGCCGCTACGTCACATCGGGGGCCATCGCAGGACCGATAGTGGATCTCGACCTGCGCACTCTGTACCTGAAGGACCTCCAGCTGCACGGCGCCACCGTCTATGCCCCCCAGGTGTTCGCCGATCTCGTCGGCTACATCGAGCGGGGGGAGGTCAGGCCGATTGTGGGCGGCACCTACCCGCTGGAGGAGATCCACGCCGCGCAGCAGGCCTTCGCCGCCAAGCGCCATGTTGGCAGCCTGGTGATAGCCGTCAGGCCCGCAACGACCGGGGACCGGAGCGCCGGCTAGCGGGCGCGCCCGGCCGGGAGGCTTGACCTACAGGACGCGACGCATGGCGTCGCGGGCCCGCTCCTCGGCCACCCGCTTGCGGCCGACGATCGGCGTGGTGGGCGCAAAGCCTGCCTCGGCCCGCTCCGACTCGCTCTCCCCGCCCCAGAAGCCCAACTCACGGTTCCGGCGGGCGTAGTCACGGCAGGAGAGCAGCACGATGCACTGCTCGCATATCGACCGGGCCCGGGCCTCGCGGCGCACCCTGGCCTCGGGTCGCTCCGCGAAGGGTGCGAAGAACAAGCTGCTCTCCCCCGCACAGCGCCCGTGCTCCATCCACGCCGTGGACCCCAGAGGTGCTGCGACGGTCTCGTAGGCTTCGAGCATCGGTATACAACATATAGCAGTGGTATACAATGCTGCAAGGCCAATGTCGGACAATTTACAAAACCACTTTTCAGAGGCCTATTTTGATTCGTCAGCACCGGCCAGCGGCACGGACGAGTCCCTACACGGAGTCAGAGCCCGCGACCACTCCGATGTCGTGCAGACGGCCGATCTCAGCGGCTGAGAGCCCCAGCCATCCGGCCAGCACTTCGTCGGTGTGCTCTCCCAGCACAGGAGCCACCGCGTCCCTGCCGCCGTCGGTCATCGGCCGGCCACCAGCGCCGATGGGGGCCAGCGGCGACACCGGGGTCAGGTAAGGGCCGATCCCGGGCTGATCCACCTCAATGAACAGCCCCGCGTCCGGCGAGCAGCGCCGATCGGTCTCAACCAGTTCGGTGAAGGTCTGGTAGGGGCCCCAGCACACTCCGCATCGGTCGAAGCGCTCAGCCACCTCGGTGAGGGTCCTGGTTCCGGTCCAGGCCTGCATCGCCGACTTGAGCTGGAGACGTGCTTCGAAGCGGTCGCCCTCGTCGCCGAAGTCGAGGCCGCGATCCGCGGCGATCTCGGCTACGGAAGCGTCACTCTCGGTGGCCTCGAGCAGCGAGTCCCACTGGCGGCGGCTGATGGCTACCGCGTAGACGCGCCGGCCCTCGGACGTGGAAAGCTCGGCGCCGAAGGCCCCGTAGAGGTCATTGCCGCAGCGGGGTCGCTCTGCTCCGTTGACCTGGACCTCGGCCACATAGCCCAGCGCGGCTGTGGCGGCCAGCGCGACATCGCTCAACGCCAGGGTCATCAGCGAGCCCTCTCCCGTCAGCAGGCGGCGTCGCTCTGCGGCCAGGATCCCAACCGCCGCCGTCTGCCCGCACAGCAGATCCCAGGCTGGCAGGACGCTGTTTATTGGGCCCACGCTGCCGGCGGGACCAGTCACCATCGGGAACCCCATGGCGGCGTTCACGGTGTAGTCCACCGCAGTAGTGCCGTCGCGGTTGCCGGTTATCGCCACCATCACCAGGTCCGCCCGGCTACGGACCAGCCGTTCCGGCGCCATCCACCCCCGAGCCGGGAAGTTGGTGAGGAACGTTCCCGCCGCGCCGATGAGCTCGGTGATCAGTTCCTGGGCACGGGGGTTGGCCAGGTCGACGGCCAGGGACTTCTTGCCTTTGTTCAAGCCCGCCCAGTACAGAGAACGCCCCTCGGCAGTAAGAGGCCAGCGGCCGTAGTCGATCCCACCGCCGATCCTGTCGAACCGCACCACCTCGGCGCCGAGCTGGGCCAGCGCCATTCCCCCCGAGGGCGCGGCCACGAAGGCCGAGCCTTCGACAACTCTCAGACCGTCGAGCGGGGCACCGCCGATCACAGTCACGAACCTACCCACGCGGAGCCATGAGGCGACGACGCGGGCACACTGGCGACGTGATTGAGAGCGTGCCGTGCATGCTGATGCGGGGCGGAACGTCGAAGGGGGCCTACTTCCGCAGCCGTGACCTGCCCGACGATCCGGCCCAGCGCGACGACCTCATCCTGCGCATCGTCGGCTCTCCGGACCCCCGCCAGATCGACGGCATCGGTGGAGCCCATGCGCTCACCACGAAGGTGGCCGTTATCGGTCCGGCGGCCCGACCGGGCGCGGACGTGGACTACCTGTTCCTTCAGCCCTCGGTGGACGAGCCTCTGGTCAGCGATGCCCAGAACTGCGGCAACATGCTGGCCGGGGTGGGGCCGTTCGCGGTGGAGAGAGGCCTGGTGCCGGTTGCCGGAGCCGAGGCGCGGGTTCGAATCCACATGGTGAACACCGGATCGGTGGCGACCGCGACATTCCCGCTGCGCGACGGCATGCCTGACTACTCGGGCCCGGCCGCCATCGACGGCGTGCCCGGCACGGCAGCCGCGGTCCGGCTCGACTTCGAGGATGTCGCGGGAGGCTCCTGCGGCGCGTTGCTGCCCACCGGCAGGCTCGCCGACTGCGTCGAGGGAGTGGACTGCACCCTCGTCGACAACGGGATGCCGACAGTGGTGATGAGAGCGGGTGATCTGGCCGTTACCGGCTACGAGGACTGTGCCACCCTCGAGGCCAACGCCGCTCTGCGGGTCCGGCTCGAGGAGATCCGCGCCGCTGCGGGCCATCTGATGGGTCTGGGAGACGTGACCGCCTCCACCGTGCCCAAGATGACCCTGGTGGCGCCACCCCGGACCGCGGCCGGAGATATCTGCACCCGGACCTTCATCCCCCACCGCTGCCATGAGGCGATCGGTGTGCTCGGGGCGGTCACGGTCGCCACCGCCGCGGTGCTGCCCGGGGCCGTCGGCCACGAGATGCTGCCCGCCGGCGGCGACGACACTGGAACCGCCGAGCCCTTGCGGATCGACCGCGTGGTCACTCTGGAGCATCCGACCGGCACTTTCGAGGCCGCGGTGAACCTGACCCTCCGGTCCGGAATTGCGCCCGCGGTGGAGAGCGCGGGAATCATCCGCACCGCTCGCAAGCTGTTCGACGGCGTGGTGTTCCCCCGGCCCTCCTGAGCCCGCAGGACCATGCCGCCGAACAGCGGGCCGAGCATCCCGCCGCCCCATCCCGATCCGCACCCTCCCGTCGCGTTCACCGTGCCCCCCAATGCCTGCGACGCCCACTGCCACGTCTTCGGGCCGGCTAGCCGCTTTCCTTTCGCCGCCGGCCGCGCCTACACGCCCCCCGACGCCGGAGTCGAGCAGCTCCAAGCCCTGCACCATCGGATGGGGCTGAGCCGGGCGGTGCTGGTCCAGGCCAGCTGCCACGGCACCGACAACTCGGCCATGGTCGACGCTCTCCAGCGGGCGCGGGGACGGTATGCCGGAGTGGCCATGATCGACGAGTCCTGCCCCGACTCGGAGATCGACCGGCTGCACGACGCCGGCGTGCGCGGCGTCCGGTTCAATTTCGTCAGGCACCTGGGAGGTGGCGACCTCAGGGCCTTCAGGGGCACGGCCCGCCGGGTGGCCTCCCGGGGCTGGCACATGGTGGTGCACCTCGACGCAGCCGACCTCGCTGACTTCTCCCGCGTGCTGCTCGGCCTGCCGTGCCCGTTCATCATCGACCACATGGGCCGGGTGCCGGCCTCCGGCGGCATGGGCCAGCCGCCCTTGGTGGCACTGCTGGAGTTGATGGAGGACGAGCGGGCCTGGGTCAAGATCTCCGGCGCCGAGCGGCTCACCGCCAACGGACGGCCGCCCTATGACGACGTGGCGCCGCTGGGCCGCGCGCTCATCGCGGCAGCGGGCGATCGGGTTCTGTGGGGCACCGACTGGCCCCACCCCAACGTGCGCCACATGCCCGACGACGGGGACCTCGTGGACCTGCTGGCCGTATTCGCTCCCGGCGAGGCGGACCGCAACCGGATCCTCGTCGACAACCCCCAGCGTCTCTACGACTTCAGCTGACCCTCTCCTGTTGCCCGACCTCCAGCCGGGGATAGACGCGCCGGGCGTTGCCCTCGAAGATCTTGGCCCGAGCCGCGTCGTCTAGATCGGCATTGTCGATATAGCGACGGGTGTCGTCGTAGTAGTGGCCGGTCACCGGATCGATGCCGCGCACCGCGCCCACCATCTCCGACGCGAACAGGATGTTGTCGGCCGGTACCACGTCTACGAGCAGGTCGATGCCCCGCTGGTGGTAGACGCAGGTGTCGAACCAGACGTGCTCCAACAGCCCGTCGAAGTCCCAGCCGGAGTCCTGGGCCATGCCCCTGAAGCGCCCCCAGTGGTACGGAACCGCTCCCCCGCCGTGGGGTATCACCAGGCGCAACCCGTCGAAGTCGGTCATGAACCCCGATGTCAGCGCCTGCATGAAGGCGGTCGTGTCGGCGCCCAGGTAGTGCGAGCCGGTGGTGTGGAAGTTCTCGTTGCAGGTGGCGCTCACGTGGATCATGGCGGGCACGTCGAACTCGCACATCGCCTCCCACAGCGGCCACCAGTAGCGATCCCACAGCGGAGGCCCGTTCCAGTGACCGCCGCTGGGGTCGGGGTTGACGTTGCATCCGATGAAGCCCATCCCGGTGACGCAGCGGCGCAGCTCCCGCACCGAGGCATCGATGGGCGCCCCCGGCGATTGGGGCAGCTGGGCTACCGGTGCGAAATTGCGGGGGTAGAGGTCGCACACCCGCCGGATCAGCTCGTTCTGATGCTGAGTCCAGAACCTGGAGGTGTGCTCGTTGCCGATGTGATGGCCCATCCAGCTGGCCCGGGGCGAGAAGATCGTCAGGTCGGTGCCCCGCTCGCGCTGGAAGGCCAGTTGGGCGTCTTCCAGGCTCTCGCGAATCTCGTCGTCGGTCACTGCGATCTCACCCGCCGAGCCCACATGATCGGGGTCGGCGGCCACCGCGGCTTTCTGGGCCTCGCGCCACTCCCCCACCGCGGGCGGCGTGGTGGTGTAGTGGCCGTGGCAGTCGATGATCAACGGAGTCCCTCCCGGGTCGGGCCGCACGAATCCTACGGATCCGAGCCGTCGGGTGCGGGCGGCCGAGCAAGTGGACGGGCGGCGGAGGTAGTGACAGAGTTTGATCCCACATCTGGCTATCGCAGAAGGAGAGATGTGATGAGCGAGTTGAGTGCTGCCGCGGATGCGGTACTGGATGGCGTTGTATCGGGATCGCCGCGCGTGCCCGGCGTCGCTGCCGTCGCCACTGACCGCGACGGCGTGATCTATGCGGGCGCTCGGGGCGAACGCGTTCTCGGGGGTGATGCCTTCACCACCGACACGGTGTGCGCCATCTTCTCGACCACCAAGGCGATCGGTGGCACCGCCTGCCTTCAGCTGGTCGAGCAGGGCGACCTGGACCTGGACGCCCCCGCGAAGGATTACGTGCCGAGGATCGGCGGGCTCCAAGTTCTGGAGGGAATGGGCGACGACGGAACGCCGAGACTGCGCTCGCCCAAGAGCGACATTACGACCCGCCAACTGTTGACCCACACCGCTGGGCTCACCTACGACTTCTTCAACGAGACGTACACCAGGCTGGCCAACGAGCAGGATCAGCCCTGGGTGGTGGAGGCCTCGTACGCCTCCATCGAGACGCCCCTGCTCTTCGACCCGGGCGAGCAGTGGGAGTACGGCTCCAACA
>VXNG01000142.1:2418-6512 GCA_009840695.1 Acidimicrobiaceae bacterium | reverse complement strand
CCGCCGGCTCGCCGCCGCGGGCGGTCCCATGCGGGCAAGGTGGCAGAGGGCGACGGCTACCGCGTCGGCGGCATCGGCCGGATGCAGCAGCTCGCCGAGCCCGAGCAGCACCCTGACCATCTCGGCGATCTCCTGCTTGTCGGCACCACCCCAGCCCGCCACCGCCTCCTTCACCTCGTTCGGCGAGTACTCCACCACGTCACAGCCGGCCGAGGCCGACTCGGCCAGCACCACGCCTACGGCCTGTCCCACGGACATGGCCGTAGCCGCATTGCGCTGGAACAGCACCCGCTCCACCGCCACCACGTCGGGCTTCAGTTCGGTGATCAGCGACCGGACGTCGGACTGCAGTTCGGCCAGTCGCAAGGCCCGGTCCATCTCCGCGGGCGTGGTCAGCACCCCGGCCGCCTCGGCGGTGGGCCGGCGCCCCTGCCGGACCGCACCATACCCGCAGCGCGAGAGCCCTGGATCGATGCCCAATACGAACACATGCGCGACTCTATTGGAGACTTGCCACCGCGCCGCGGATGGCCCAACGGATGGCCTAGCTGGCCAGCTCCTCCATGATGTCGTCGCCGATGTCGAAGTTGCTGTGCACGTCCTGAACGTCATCCAGATCGTCTATGAGGTCCATCAGCTTCAGCACCGCACGGGCGACGGAGGGCTCGGTCACAGCCACGTTGCTGGTGGGCAGCATGGTGAGATCGGCGCTCTCGAAGTTGATCTCGGCTGCTGCCAGCGCGTCACGCACTGCGTTGAGGTCGCCGGGCTCGGTGGTGACCCGCCACAGATCGCCCTCGCCCTCCAGATCCTCGGCGCCCGCGTCGAGCACCACCATCATCAGATCGTCCTCGCTGGCTGCTGACGACGGGACCAGCACCACGCCCTTGCGCTCGAACTGCCAGGCCACCGAGCCGGGCTCGGCCAGCGACCCGCCGTTGCGGGTGAGTGTGCTGCGCACTTCGCTGCTGGTGCGGTTGCGATTGTCGGTGAGGCACTCGATGTACAGCGCCACCCCGCCCGGCGCGTAGCCCTCGTAGGTGATCGACTCGTAGCTGACCCCCTCGAGCTCGCCGGTGCCCCGCTTGACGGCCCGTTCGATGGTGTCGAGTGGGACCGAGTTGTCGCGGGCCTTCTGGTACATGGTCCGCAGGGTGGGGTTGGCATCGGGGTCTCCGCCGCCGGAGCGGGCCGCCACCTCGACCTGCTTGATGAGCTTGGCGAACAGCTTGCCCCTCTTGGCGTCGGCCGCTCCCTTGCGGTGCTTGATCGTCGCCCACTTGCTGTGCCCGCTCACGGCCCGGAGGCTATCTCGGCCTGACTTCCGCTCCAGTTCGCTCCGCTCACGGGCCGCTCGGGCCACGACCGCCGCTCTTGTTCGCTGCGCTCACGGGCCGCTCGGGCCCAGGGGCCTCGCAGAGCTCGGCCTCTGCGGCTACAAGTCCGCCAGGAAGCGGGAGTGCAGCCGGTCGTCGCCCGACAACTCGGGATGGAAGGAGGCCACCGTCGCCGGGCCCGACCGGCACAGCACCGGACGACCCCCGTGGCGGGCCAGCACCTCGACTGTGGCACCGACCCGCTCGACTGCCGGCGCGCGGATGAACACCGCGTGGAAGGGCGTCTCCAAGCCGTCGACACCGATGTCCGCTTCGAAGCTCTCGATCTGCGAGCCGTAGGCATTGCGCCGCACGGTGATGTCCACCAGCCCCAGACAATGCTGGTCGGCTCGCCCGTCGACCACCTCGGCGGCCAGCAGGATCATCCCGGCACAAGTCCCCAGCACCCTCATACCGGCCTCCAGCCGCTCCGAGAGAGGCTCCAACAGCCCGGAGCGCTCCAGCAGCATCGACATGGCGGTCGACTCGCCACCGGGCATCACCAGCGCATCGACCAGAGCGAGCTGCTCCACCGTTCGGATCTCATCGACACGAACCCCGAGACTCGACAGGATGGCAGCGTGGCGAGCGAACCCTCCCTGGAGGGCCAGCACCCCGACGCGCGGCTTCACCAACCCCGTTCTGCCATCTTGACGGCGAGGGTGGCGGTCTCGAGGCCAGCCATCGCATCACCAAGCCCGGAACTGATCTTGGCCAGGATCTCCGGATCGCGGTAGTGGGTGACCGCCTCCACGATGGCCGCAGCCATCTTGGGCGGGTCGGAGCTCTTGAAGATGCCCGAGCCGACGAAAGCTGCCTCAGCCCCGAGCTGCATCACCAGCGAGGCGTCAGCCGGCGTGGCGATGCCGCCCGCGCAGAACAGGGGCACCGGCAGCCACCCGGTGTTGGCGATCTCCTGCACGAGGGGCAGCGGGGCCCGCAACTGCTTGGCCCACTCGAACAGCTCGGCCTCGTCCCCTGCGGCCGCGATCCGGCGCATGTCGCCGACGATCGAACGGAGGTGCCGGACGGCTTCGACGATGTTGCCCGTGCCGGCCTCGCCCTTGGACCGGATCATGCAGGCGCCCTCGCCGATGCGCCTCAGTGCCTCACCCAGGTTGGTGGCACCGCATACGAACGGCACCGTGAAGGCCCACTTGTCGATGTGGTGGACCTCGTCGGCCGGCGTGAGAACTTCGGACTCGTCCACGTAGTCCACCCCGAGAGCCTGCAGGATCTGGGCCTCAGCGAAGTGGCCGATCCGGGCCTTGGCCATCACCGGGATGCTCACCGCGGCCTTGACTCTCTGGATCATCTCGGGATCGGACATCCGCGAGACGCCCCCGTGGGCCCGGATGTCGGAGGGCACCCGCTCGAGCGCCATGACCGAGACCGCTCCCGCGTCCTCCGCTATCCGGGCATGCTCGGGGGTGACAACGTCCATGATCACGCCGCCCTTGAGCATCTCGGCCAGGCCCCGCTTCACGAGCGTGGTCCCAGTGGTGGCTGCGTCTGATCTGGGAGTAGCGGACATGACCCAATCCTAGGAGGCGCTGGCGGCGTTGGCTTCCGCTTCGGCGGCAGTCCGGGCATCGACCAGCAGCTGCGTGGCGTCCGATGACGTCAACACCGTCACCTCGGCCAGCGGCCAGCGACTGGTGGTGTTGCCCAGCAGCAGCCAGGTGGAACCCGATGACAGGCTCAGACTGTTGCCGTCTGTGTCCCGGAACCGAAAGCCGACCCGGTCCTCGGAACGCTCCCAGACAGCCTCGTGAACCGACCCGGCCGTGAGCACCAGAGCGTCGCCCGTACCGTAGGAAAGAGCCTGCGGAGACCGGCGGTCGGCAGCAGACCTGCCGTACGGCATCAACACCACGACCACGTTGGCCGGCGCGATCTCGGCCACGCCGAAGTCAGTCTCGGTCATGTGAAGGGTGCCGTCCTGGATGCGCACCCAGCCACCCAGGAATGGGTCCCAGACATGGGATACCTCACCGCCGTAGAGCGTCGTGTAGGCCACGGTGACACCGGCTGCGTCGGGCAGGCTGGGCGGATTCGATAAGCCGTACTCGAACAACTGCGCCGGCGGCACATCTGGCGGGCCGCCGGGCAACGAGTCAGGGCCTCCTCCGCCGAGGTTCTCGTAGCGGAAGTACAAGTTGTGCGGCGAGCGTCGCGAGCGGTCCCGCTCGTACGGCGCGCTCATCCTCAAGGCGCCGACATCGATTAGGGTCCCCTCCTGTACGGCTTGGCGCATTTCTCGCAGCACGGTGCTGTTGGCGCCAGAGGTGGCGAGGTAAGGAGTGGCAAAATCGGCGAGGATGTCGAAGTCGCTTGACCGGGCCGATCGAACAGGACCTACCCGGCTGGGTATCTCGGAATGGAACACGGCAATGAACCTCGTGAATCCGGCTTCAACCAGCACCTCATAGACGATGTCGGCCGCAGACAGGCCGGCCTGGGGACGATCCTTGGGGTCTCCGTTCCCGATCTTCACGGCCAGGGGTCGTCGCTCGTCGAGGCTCAGGTCGGTGGTTATCGAGCCCGTGAGCGGGGCGATAGGGCCCGCTACGAAGGGATCGAACTCAAGATACGCCGCCGGTGGCACATCCTCGACAAACCCACCTTCAAGGACCACATCCCCGACGGACCCACCCTCAGGCTCCGTTCCCTCGACGGAGCCACCCTCAGATGCCACGCCCTCGACGATGCCATCCT
>VXNG01000142.1:0-2318 GCA_009840695.1 Acidimicrobiaceae bacterium | reverse complement strand
TCCGTTCCCTCGACGGAGCCACCCTCAGATGCCACGCCCTCGACGATGCCATCCTTGGCTGACCCACTCTCATCGGTACCCGGCCTGTCGCCGGACGCCTCGCTGCCCGCCGCGTCGCCGGTCGGCTCGTCGCCCTCCGCTGGAGCAGCGCCGTCATCGTGAGCCTGACCACCGGACTCGACACTGGTGGAGTCGGCGTCGTTAGAGGACGGGGTCGCGCCGTCGCCCGCCTCGGTGGCTGCCGGGGCCGTCGATGGCCGGGGCCCGCTGCACGCGGCAGCCAGCGTCGCCACGGCCGCTAAGGCCACGAGCGCGTGAATCAGCCGGTGAGAACGCCCGAACGCTGTGCTCGCGTCGGGCCGCGCGGCCATCAGATCTCGCTCAAGGCGTCTATCCGCTGAAGCGTCGAGGATCGTTCCCGGACCGCTGAGGCATCTCGCTGGGGAGCGACCATCCAAAGATGGGCAGCCGCCCGTGATGTGTTCAAGCCGGGCCCCTCGACGGCCCCTCTCAGGGCCGACGCCAGGGCCGGAGGAAAGCTCGTGAGGCGAGCCGCTTCGACGTCGATGCCGGAGGCGGTGTCGAAGCCGCTGACTTGAGCGGCGAGCCCGGCCGTGACCGGCGCGGCGCCGGGGAGCCTGGAGACGCTGGCCAGCACCGTACCGAAGGCGACCCCTCTCCTGATCGCGCAGAGCTGGCGCGCCACCACGGCCTCCAGCTCCAGCCGGCCGAGGCTGGACAATGCGCCGCTAGTCACAACCAGGTGGGCCGCGGGCCGCCTCAGGCCGACGGAGGCAGCATTGATGGCCGGGCTCTCGACCACATGGACCGAAGGCTCGTGAAAGCCGTGAGTGGTGCACAATCCCTCGAGGAGATTCGCGAGACGGGGATGGTCTCCCTTGGGGAGCGGCCGGGCCCCGAGGGCCCGGAGAACCGATCGGGGCGCCCTCGAATGGAGCAGCGCGGCGACCACCACGCCCGCGACCCCGGCCGGCACGACAGCCACCAACGGTGAGGTGCCGCCGACCGCCAGCGCCGCCCACACGATGACGGAAACAACCAGCGCGGGAGGCGCGACGAGGGTGGCGGGCGCGTACTTCAAGGGCGTTCTACCCTACGGGCCTCTTGGCGCGACTGGTGGACACCGCGATCCGTTCGTAGCGCTCCAGGTACTGGTCGGCCAGGCCCGACATCGAGAAGGCCTCGGCTCGCCTGTGACCCTCAGCCACCAGCCTCAATGATTCCGAGGTATCCGACAGAACTCGATGGAGAGCCAGGGCCAGCTTCTCGGAGTCACCCGGCGGAACCAGCAGAGCATCCTGGCCGGGCCGGGCCACGTTCCGGTAGCCGGGCAGATCGCTGGCCACGACCGCCGTGCCGGCAGCCATCGCCTCCAGCAGGACGATTCCGAAAGACTCGCCCCTCAATGAGGGAGCGCAGAACACATCGGCCCCCTTCAACCGGGCGATCTTCTCACTGTCGGTGACGGTCCCGAGCCACTCGATGCGGGGATCGGAAGCTGAACGGGCTTGCAGCGCAGCCGTCTCCGAACCGGAGCCCGCGATCTGCAGCCTCACATCGGTCGGGAGCATGCGGAGAGCGTCGAGCAGGACCCCGAGCCCCTTGCGAGGCTCATGACGGCCGATGAACAGGATCGTCGGACCGGGGGACCGCGCCGGTTCGGCGACCCGGTACGGAGCCAACTCCACACCGTTGTAGAGCAGGTCGTAGCTTCCGCCCAGAGCGTTGCGCGCCATGTCTCGCGCGTCGGGTGAAACCGCGACCCTCAGATCGAGGCGGCCGGCGAGAAAGCGGGTGGCTCGGGGAAGGAGGTCGTAGGCCAGAGACCCTCCCGCGGCGTGGAAGGTGCCGATTAGGGGAGCAGGCCTCACCAGCAGCGCGGTCATGGTGGGACCCGGGGCCAGCGGCTCGTGGAGGTGAATGACATCGAAGGACTCGTCCCGCATGGCCCGGATGGCGCGCAGCTGGCAGGAGGGATCGGGGGCCACAGGGGCGATGGAGCCGTTGGCGATCGTCGGCAAGCTGTTGCCGAGCGGCGTGACGTTGGGATCCGGCGGCGGGCCGTCGCACGGTCCGAGCACACGGGTCGGATGCCCGCTGCGGCTGAGCGCCCTGGCCAGTCCGAGCACCTGCATCTGCACACCGCCGGGCACGGTAAGGCTGTACGGGCAGACGATTCCGATCCGCACAGTAAGAGGCTAGATGTCCCGCAGGGACTCTGGGACGGCTAGTCCGAGCGCCTGGTAGTCGCTGGGCCAGTTGGGTGACATCAGATGCCACTGCTCGGGCGCGACCCT
>VXNG01000115.1 GCA_009840695.1 Acidimicrobiaceae bacterium | reverse complement strand
GTCGCCGTAGGCCCCGTCGATGCGGCCCACCGGCGACCAGTACTTGTTGGCCCGTTCGTGCGCCTCCGGGTAGGCAGCCTCGGTGCGGGTGTAGGGGTGGGTCCACTCGTCCGCGGTCACGTCCTCGCAGGTATGCGGGGCGTTCACCAGCGGGTTGTCGTCGGCAGGCCACTCGCCCCGGCCCACCCGCTGGGCCTCCTCGGCGATGGCCAGCATGGCGTCGCAGAACCGGTCCAGCTCGGCCTTGCCCTCCGACTCGGTGGGCTCGATCATCAGCGTGCCCGCCACCGGGAAGCTCATGGTGGGGGCGTGGAAGCCGTAGTCGATCAGCCGCTTGGCGATGTCGTCGACGGTGATGCCGCAGGTGTCGCGCAGAACGCGGGTGTCGATGATGCACTCGTGGGCTACGAACCCCTCCGATCCGGTGTAGAGGATCGGATAGGCCTCGCTGAGCCGGGCAGCCACGTAGTTGGCGTTGAGGATGGCTACCTCGGTGGCCCGCTTCAGGCCCTCGGCCCCCATCATGTGGATGTACATCCACGGGATGGCCAGGATGCCCGCCGATCCCCAGGGTGCGGCTGCGATCGGCCCCGGCCCGGTGGGCGGTCCCGCCACCGGCGCGAGCGGATGGTTGGGCATGAACGGGATCAGGTGCTCGGCCACGCCGATGGGCCCGACCCCCGGCCCCCCTCCGCCGTGGGGGATGCAGAACGTCTTGTGCAGGTTGATGTGGCTGACATCGGCGCCGAACCGGCCCGGCCGGGCCAGGCCCACCATGGCGTTGAGGTTGGCCCCGTCGAGGTAGACCTGCCCGCCGTGCTCGTGGACCACTTCGCAGATGTGGCGCACCGCGGTCTCGAACACGCCGTGGGTGGACGGGTAAGTGATCATCAGGGCGGCCAGGGTGTCGCTGTGGTCGACGGCCTTGCGCTTGAGGTCGTCCACGTCGACGTTGCCCATGTCGTCGCAATCGACCACCACCACCCGCATCCCGGCCATCACCGCGCTGGCCGCGTTGGTGCCGTGGGCCGACGACGGGATCAGGCACACGTCGCGGCCGGAGTCGCCCCGGCTGCGGTGGTAGGACCGGATGGCCAGCAGGCCGGCCAGCTCGCCCTGGGCTCCGCTGTTGGGCTGCAGCGACACCGCGGCGAAGCCGGTGATCTCGGCCAGCCAGTGCTCAAGCTGGTCGATCAGGCGCTGGTAGCCGACAGTCTGGTCCAGGGGCGCGAAGGGGTGCATGTTGGCCAGTTCGGGCCAGCTCACCGGCTCCATCTCGGTGGCCGCGTTGAGCTTCATCGTGCACGAGCCGAGCGGGATCATCGACCGGTCGAGGGCGATGTCGCGGTTCACCAGGCGGCGCATGTAGCGCACCAGCTCGGTCTCGCTGCGGAAGGCCGAGAAGATCGGGTGCGACAGCGGGGGAGTGGTGCGCCGGTACTCGGGGGGCCGGGGGTCGTCGACGATGCGGTCCAGGATCCGGAAGTCGGCCCGGTAGCCGAATGCCTTCCACACCGCCTCCAAGTCGGCGGGAGTAGTTCTCTCGTCGACGGTGGCGGAGACGGTGTCGGCATCGACGCGGCGCAGGTTGACGCCGCCGGCCAGAGCCACCGCGATCACCTTGTCGGCCCGGCCAGGCACGCGGATGCACACCGTGTCGAAGAACTGATCGTGGACTATCTCTATGCCGTTCTCCTGCAGCCCGTGGGCCAGGATGGCGGCCACCCGGTTCACCCGCCCCGCGATCTTGGACAGCCCCTCGGGCCCGTGATGGATGGCGTACATCGACGCCATCACCGCCAGCAGCACCTGCGAGGTGCAGATGTTGGACGTTGCCTTCTCGCGGCGGATGTGCTGCTCGCGCGTCTGCAGCGCCAGCCGCAGCGCCTGGCGCCCGGCCGAGTCCTTGGACACCCCCACCAGCCGTCCCGGAAGGGCGCGCTGGTAGGCCTCGCGCACCGCGATGTAGGCGGCGTGGGGGCCGCCGAAGCTCATGGGGACGCCGAAGCGCTGCGTGGAGCCCACCACCGCGTCGGCGCCCATCTCGCCCGGCGGCGTGAGCACGCACAGCGCCAGAGGATCGGCCGCCACCGCCACCAGGGTGTCGGCGCCGTGGGCCCGCTCTATGACCGACCGCAGGTCGCAGATGGCCCCGGTGGTGCCCGGGTACTGCACCAGCAGGCCGAACACGCCGTCGAGGTCCACGGTGGCCGGGTCGCAGACGACCACCTCCAAGCCGATCGGCTCGGCCCGGGCCTGCACCACCGCGACGGTCTGGGGATGGCACGACTCGTCCACCGCGAACCGGTCGCCGGCCCGGCCCCGGCCGACCCGGTGGAGCAGGGTCATGGCCTCGGCCGCGGCGGTGGCCTCGTCCAGCAACGATGCGTTGGCGAGGTCCATGGCCGTCAGCTCGCAGACCATGGTCTGGAAGTTGAGCAGGGCCTCCAGGCGGCCCTGGGAGATCTCCGGCTGGTACGGGGTGTAGGCCGTGTACCAGCCCGGATTCTCGAACACGTTGCGCTGGCGGACGTCGTGGGGGACGGTGCGGTCGATCAACTCGTCGAGGTCGGCCACCCCCACCACCGCGAGCATCTCGGACACGTCCTCGGGGGTCGGACCGATGTGGCGGCTGTGGAAGGCTCGGCGGTCGCGGAGATCGTCGAAGCCGAGCCTGGGGCGTCTGTTGTCTGTCATCGTTGCGCGAATCTACCCGGACGGCGCTCGGAGCGAGCGAAATCGGCTGGAAAGCCGCTCGCGTCTGCGATGCCTGAGCAATCGGATGCTCACAAGATCGGATTTGGTATATTGACTCATCCAAAATTCGTATATTCATCCTGCCGAAATGGTAGATCAGAAATGGTGGAGTTCAGGGATGGCGGACGAGCCGGACAGCACCGGAGGCGGCACGACCCTCACCCCCGCCGGGTACAGGGAGCGCATCGCCGAGGCGGAGGCGGGCGCGGTGCTGCGGACGGCCCGGGCGCTGCTGGTGGAGGGCCCCAAGGGTTGCGGCAAGACATGGTTCGCCAAGAGACTCGCCCGCAGCGAGGTGCTCCTGGAGCAGGATCGTGCCGCACTCACCCTGGCTCGGGCGGTGCCCGACCGGGTGCTGGAGGGCGCCACGCCACGCCTCATCGATGAGTGGCAGCGCGCCCCGGGGCTGTGGGGGGCCGTCCGAGGCGCCTGCGACGCCCGGGCTCTGCCGGGCCAGTTCATCCTCACCGGCTCTGCCGCCCCCGCCGACGAACTCACCAGGCACTCGGGGGCGCTGCGGGTGCAGAGGCTCGCCCTGCGCACGATGTCGCTGGCCGAACAAGGGCTCTCCTCGCGGGCCGTGTCGCTGGCCGGGCTCCTCGACGGGGCACCGTGCGAGGCACCGCTGACAGGCCGGGACCTGCCCGAGGCGGTGGACGCCGTCTGCCGGGGCGGCTGGCCCGGCCTGGACTCCCGAACACCCCTTGCCGACACCTCCAGGGCGCTGCGCAGCTATCTCGGCGACATCGCCCGAACCGACATCCGCCAACTCGACGGCAAAGAGCGCGATCCCGTGAGGGTGTCGGCGCTGATCAGGTCGCTCGCGCGGAACACGGCCACAGCCGCGAGCCTGAACAAGCTCGCCAACGAGGCCAGTGCCGACGCCCCGCTCAGCCGCCACACGGTGCGCTCCTACCTCGACGCTCTCCAGCGGCTGCACGTCCTGGAGCCGCTCCTGGCATGGCCGACCCACCTGCGCTCCCGGTCACCGCTGCTCACCGGCACCAAGCACCACTTCTGCGACCCCTCCCTGGCTGCGGCAGCTCTCCGGGCCTCTCCGCGATCCCTGCTCGCCGACCCCGAGACGCTCGGGTTCCTCTTCGAGTCGCTTGTGATCAAGGAACTGCGCACCCACGCCCAGGCGGCCGACGCCGCCGTCTACTCGTTCGCCGACGCCGCCGGAGCAGAGGTGGACGCCATCGTCGACGCCGGAGACGGGCGCTGGATGGCTGTGGAGGTCAAGCTGGGCGGCGGCGACGGCCAACTAGAGGCCGCGGCCCGCTCCCTCCTGGCCGCCGCCCGAAAGATCGACGAGACCCGCATGGGAGAACCCGCTGCCCTCGTCGTGGTCACCGCAGCCGACGGATACGCCTACCGGAGAAGCGACGGAGTATCGGTCGTCCCCCTGTTCGCCCTCGGCCCGTGAGCGAGGGCTGCCAAGCTCCATGAGCCCCGACGGTGAACCGAGGACGTGGCTGAGTCCAGTGGGCCGCAATGGGTACGGTCGGTGAACACCGGCACGGTTAGCCGAACAGGTCGCCGCGGTCGGTGAGGCCGAGCTTGGGGAAGGGGCCGAAAAAGCCGTGCTCGTAGAGGCCGTAGCCCTCTTGGGGGCCGCGGGCCGGGTCGTCGTAGGTGAACCGGGCCACCGAGTCCACCACCCCGTACTGGCCCAGCGACCGGATCTCGCTCACCTTGTACGACCGGGCCTGCTCCACCAGATCCTCGCCCTGCCACATGCCGTGGCGCCAGTCGGGCTCGACGCCGTAGCCCGCGCCGATGGAGATGAAGTTGGTGCACAGCGGCTCTGCGGCGACGGTGATCGGCCCGCCGGGCGCGTCCCCGAACGTGATGCGTGACCCCGACAGCAGCCGGGTCCCGCTGATAGTGTCGTGGGTCCATTCGGGGCGCCCGAGTAGGTCGCGGGGCCGGTCGGGGTCGGTCCAGACCCGCATTCCGGTCTGCATCGTCCGGTTGCCGTCGGGCTCCTCGTGGCACAGGTATATGAGCCAGTGGTCGCCGAAGTCGGCGGGCATGTAGTTCCACATGCCGGCCAGGGCCGGGATGGTCTGGCGGATGCCGTCCGGCTGCCTCTCGCCCACGGGACGCACTCCCCAGGACCGGTCCCGTGCGCCTCCGCAGACGTCGGGGGTTACCGCGATGTCGGTGCCGTCCACGGTGAGGGTGCCCTCCCAGCGGCCGAGCTGGGCGAACCGCTGCGTGTCGAACATGACCGTGCCCCGGGCCCGCAGGTACTGGCGGGGCTCCTCGAAGGGGTCCACGGGCGAGGTCCAGGTGACGTCCATGGCCAGGCGCGAGCCGGCAGGCCGGTCAGGCTCCACGATCACCCGCAGCCGGCGCAGCGGCTCGACCACCTCTATGCGGATCGGCCCGACCGAGATGTCGGAGCGGTCGGTGAGGGGCTTGCTGGCCCGCACTACGAGGTGGTCGTCGCCTCGGGTCACCGCCAGGTAAGCGTCGGTGGTGCCCAGGTTGGGGTACTGGCCCAGCCCGAACACGGCGAAGTACTCGCTGGCACAGGGATGCAGGTTGAAGTAGTATCGGTCGTAGAAGTTGCGGTCCGAGGTGGCCGGATGGCGCACGTACTCCGAGCTCTGGTGGACGGGGAAATCGTCCCACGGCGAGATGGACCCAGACGTGTGCATGGACGGCAACGATAGCCGCGGCCCGCCGGCCGTTTGCGGTCCAGCCTTCCCCCACCCCGGCGCGCCGCATGCCGGGCAAACGGTCGAAGCACCATTACAATCACTGAAGGCCACAGTTACTATGACTGACACGAATCTGTCAGTCCCGTTTTGGCGGCTTAGTGGTACAGGAGTCGGTCACGCATGAGCTCCCACGCCAACAACCAAGTCGATGCCCCCACCCCTTCGAGGATTGCCGCGGGCTCGCGGGGTCCGGGGGGGGGCGTGGTTGCCAGTAGCGCTGCGCTGCGCCGTGGCTAGCGCTCTCCGCCGCGGCCTGCGGGGCTGGCCCGCCGGGGCGCTGCTGGCCGTGTCCGCGCTGCTGGCGGTGCTGGGCCTCGGCGCGCTCGACGCGCGGGCGCAGACCGACGGCGTCACCGTGAGCACGGCAGCGCTCACGCTCACCGAACTGGGCGGCGCCACGGCCGAGGCCACCTACACGGTGGCGCTCGACACCGACCCGACAGCGGATGTGACGATCACCGTGGCCTCCGACGATACGGCAGTGACCGTCGACACCGACCCTGACACGACCGGGGATCAAACGACACTCACGTTCACGCACGGCAGCAGCGGCGACTGGGCGACAGCGCAGACGGTGACCGTGCGCGCCGCCAACGACGGCGACACCGACAGCGAGACCGCGACCATATCGCACACCGCCGCCGCGGCGAGCGGGCCCTATGGCGGGATCGCGGTCGCGTCGGTGTCGGTGGCTGTGACCGACGCGGGCGCCGGTTTCGTCCTCTCCGAGACGATGGCGAGCGTGGCCGAGAACGGCGGCACCGCCAGCTACACGGTGGTGCTGGACTCCGAGCCGACCCACAGCGTGTCGGTGGCGGTGGCCGCGGGGACGGGCGCTGAGGTCGACGGCCCCGACTCGTCCATGGCGTTCACGGCGTCGGAGACGCTGACGTTCACGACGTCGAACTGGAGCAGCGCGCAGACGGTCAACGTCAGGGGCACGAACGACGACGTCGACAACCCGAACGACCGGCGCACGGTGTCGATCACCAACAACCCGTCGTCGAGCGACACGAAGTACAACGC
>VXNG01000036.1 GCA_009840695.1 Acidimicrobiaceae bacterium | reverse complement strand
AACTTGTCGACCGCGTGCTCGAGGCCGAGGTTGCCCTCCTGGATGAGGTCGAGCAGTTCCATGCCCGGGGGAAGTGGGTAGCGGCGGGCCACGCTCACCACCAGGCGCAGGTTGGCCCGGATGAAGCGGTCTTTGGCCGCGGCGGCCTCGCGGATCGCCTTGTCGATCTCGCGGCCCTTCTCGCCCTCTTCCTTGCGGATACGGGCCTCGACGCCGCGCTCGATGGCCTGCGACAGCTCGCGCTCCTCTTGGGCGTTGAGCAGTGCCACCGCACCGATTTCGTTGAGATACTGTCCTACTGAGTCGCTCATGTCTGATTCACCTGACCGACCCCGCTCGCGTCGGCAGGGCGGCCTTCTCGCTTTCTTTGTGGGGAGGATTTGGTGCCGGGCGCACACCCTCCAAGTGCGCTACTCCAGCCCAGACGAACCAATATAGAGTAGGCGTTTGTTCCCGGCAAGTCAAGATGTGCGCCCGCGCGAGCTGTGACATAAGTCACGTGCCTTCAACGCGACCTGTGGCCTCATTCTAGACTCCTGTGGTGCTAAGACCGGACACCGCCCGCATAGGCGTGCTGGGAGGGACGTTCGATCCGCCCCATTTCGGTCACCTTGCCGCGGGGTTGGAGGTTCGCCACCGTCTGAGGCTCTCGGTGGTGCTGTTCGTGGTGGCCAACGACCCGTGGCAGAAATCCGCTCTTCACCCGGTAACGCCCGCGCCGGTACGACTTGAGATGGTCCGGGCCGCCGTGCGCGATCTTGACGGACTCGAGGCGAGCGCTCTGGAGATCGATCGCGGCGGCGAGAGCTACATGGCCGACACCCTCACCGAACTGCGCGAGCTTCATCCCGGCGCCGAACTGCTGATGGTGGTGGGATCGGATGCCGCCCAGGGACTCGACACCTGGAAGCGTCCGGCGGAACTCCGGGAGCTGGCCACCACGGTCGTGGTCGACAGAGCAGGGCGGTCCGGCGGGCGTCCCCCCGACGGGTGGCCGGCCGTGGTCGTCGAGATCCCCGCCATGGACATCTCATCCTGCGACATCCGGTCACGATTCGCGGGCGGCCGACCGGTGGAGGCCCTCGTGCCCGGTGCGGTGGCCGAGATTGTCAGGTCCAGGGGCCTGTACGGGTGCGGTCGCTGAGACTCCGTCGGCGCGACCCCCGGCCCGCGCCCCCTGCCCACTTCTTCTGGCGGCTCGTCTTTCCGGGGGTGGTCGTGGCCGCGGGGGTGGCCGTCCTGTTCCTTGCTCTCGAAGGCGGCCGGACCGTCCTGACCCAGACGGTGGGCAGCGTGGAGGAACCAATCGTCCTGGAGCCTCACGAACCCGGATACCTGGAACTCGTGGGGGCCACCCCGACGCTGCTGTCGCTCCACACTGACGGTGGCAGCCTCACCGGAGTCGCCTTCATGGCCCGGACGGGCATCAGCGCGGGCGGCGGCGTGGTGCTGCTGCCGGCCGACCTTCTGGTCGTGCCCGATACAGGATCGCCCTCGGAGGGTGAGCTGCTGTCCGAGACCTTCGCCCGGGGAGGCGTGGAGGCCGTCGGTCAGGTCGCGGAAGGTATGTTCGGCCTCGGGTTCGACGAGGTGGTCGAGGTCCCCACCGAATGGCTCGCCCACAGCATGGGCCCCGCGGCGCCGCTGCCGTATCTCCTAGCGGACGATCTCATCGAGGCAGGTGGAGATGGGGCACAGCGGGTCGCCTACGAATCCGGACGCTACGACCTGACCGCAGCCGACGCGGCCGCGGTGTACGCCCACCGCAACCCCGACGAGGCCGACGGCAACCGGGTGCAGCGCCAGCGGGCCATGTGGGAGTCGTGGCTGGGAGTGATCGGGCGGGCGCAGGACCTCGAGACTGCCATCCCCCCGGCTGACTCCCCCCTGGCGCCATTCCTGCAGGCCCTCGGAGCCGGCACCACGGTTGTCGAGGTTGTACCGTTCGAGTCCTTCGCTCCGGACCCTGGCGCTGCCCCGGTCCCGCTGCTGGGCCCGGACAGCCGGTCATGGCTGAGGGCCGAGGCTCTGGAGCTGGTGCCCTGGCCCCAGCAGCCGGAGTCGTTCCTGCGTCCCAGGGTCCAGCTGCTCGACGGCACCGGTGATCCGTCGATCCGGGATGCGCTTGCCACCGAAGTGATCGCGGCCGGGGGAGTGGTCACCGTGATCGGCAACGCAGACGCCTTCGGTGTGGAGGCCACCCATTTCGCCTACCATCGCGAGGATCTCGTGAACGATCCCATTACCAACTCCATCGCCATCGAGCTCGGCGTCGACATGACCCTCATCGAGTTGGGCGAGGGCGCCACTGACGTGGTCGACATAACCGTCACGGTCGGACTCGACCAGGCCGCGCGGTGACGCCCGGGGCCGGTCCGGCCGATTCCGCGGCTTCGGCGCGCATTGCCAGCCCGGCCGACCTCGGCGTCTTGCCCGGTTCGTTCCCGGCGGTTGACGGCGCCTACGCGCGGCGCTGGGCGGTGGCCGCGGCCATGGCCGCCGACGAGCGCAAGGGCATGGACACCGTGGTGATCGATGTGGGCGACGTGCTGGTGGTCACCGACCTGTTCGTGATCACTCACGGCAACAACGCCCGCCAGGTGCGTTCCATCACCGAGGGTGTGGAGGAGTTGGTGAAGGAGGCGGGCGGCCCCTCACCGCTACGCATCGAGGGCGCCGACGACCGGCAGTGGGTGCTCCTCGACTACGGGCCGTTCGTCGTGCACGTGTTCGATGCCGAACGGCGCTCGCTGTACCAGCTCGAACGGCTGTGGGGCGATTGCCCTCTGCTCGACTGGCGGACCGCGTCTGACGGGTAGCAGCCGGTACGCCTACCGGCTGCGCAGCCTCACCGGGGTGGAGACCTCGGCGAAGAAGTCGTTCCCCTTGTCGTCGATCACGATGAAGGCGGGGAAGTCCTCGACCTCGATGCGCCACACCGCCTCCATGCCGAGCTCGGGGTAGTCGAGCACCTCCACCCGCCGGATCGAGTCCCGGGCCAATCGGGCGGCCGGCCCCCCGATGGAGCCCAGGTAGAAGCCTCCGTGGCGGGCGCAGGCCTCGGTCACCTCCGACGAGCGGTTTCCCTTGGCCAGCATCACCATCGATCCGCCGGCCGCCTGGAACTGGTCGACGTAGGAGTCCATCCGGCCCGCAGTGGTGGGTCCGAACGACCCCGAGGCGTATCCCTGCGGCGTCTTGGCCGGGCCGGCGTAATACACCGGGTGGTCGCGCAGGTACCCCGGCATCGGCTCGCCCGCGTCAAGACGGTCCTTGATCCTGGCGTGGGCGATGTCGCGGCCCACCACCAGCGTGCCGGTGAGAGCCAGGCGGGTCTTGACCGGGTAGCGGGTCAGCCGGGCCAGGATCTCATCCATGGGCTGGTCGAGGTCCACCGGCACGACCTCGCTGGAGAGGTCGTCGGCGCTTGTCTCGGGAAGGAACCGGGCCGGGTCGGTCTCCAGGCGCTCGAGGAACAGCCCCTCGGAGGTGATCCTGGCCCGGGCCTGGCGGTCGGCCGAACAGCTCACCGCGATCCCCACCGGGTTGGACGCCCCGTGGCGGGGCAGCCGCACCACCCGCACGTCGTGGCAGAAGTACTTGCCGCCGAACTGGGCGCCGATGCCGAAGGCCTGGGTGAGCTCCAGGATCCGCTTCTCCCATTCGAGGTCCCGGAAGCCGTGGCCTGTGTCGGCATCGCCGGAGGTGGGCAGGGAGTCGAGGTACTTGGCCGAGGCGAGCTTGGCCACCTTCAGGTTGTATTCCGCCGACGTGCCGCCCACCACCAGGGCGAGGTGGTAGGGCGGGCAGGCCGCGGTGCCGAGCAGCCGCAGCGTCTCGTCGCAGAAGTCGATCAGCGACTGCTCGTTGAGCAGGGCCTTGGTCTTCTGGTACAGGAACGACTTGTTGGCCGAGCCGCCGCCCTTGGCCATGTAGAACAGTTCGTATACGTCGCCGGGCTTGGAATGGATCTCGATCTGGGCGGGCAGGTTGTTCTGGGTGTTCACCTCGGTGAACATGTCGAGCGGGGCGAGCTGCGAGTAGCGCAGGTTCGATGTGAGGTAGGTGTCGTAGACGCCCCGGGATATGGCTTCGGCGTCGTCGTCGAAGGTGAGCACCTGCTCGCCCTTGCGTCCCATGATCACTGCGGTTCCGGTGTCTTGGCACATGGGCAGGATCCCGCCCGCGGCGATGTTGGCGTTCTGGAGCAGTTCGGTGGCCACGAAGCGGTCGTTGTCGGAGGCTTCGGGATCCTCAAGGATGTTGCGGAGCTGCTGGAGGTGGTCGGAGCGCAGGTAGTGGTTGATGTCGTGCATGGCCACCGACGTGAGCAGCGTCAGTGCCTCCGGCTCTACCCTGAGGAAAGTCCGGCCCGCTGTCTCGATGGTGGACACGCCCTCGGTCGACACCAGCCGGTAGTCGGTGGTGTCGGGCCCGAGGGGCAGCATGTCCGAATAGGCGAACGCGTTCATGCCGGCGTCGTCTGGCAGGTCGGACGAATCGGCCATGACGCCCGTCGATGCCGGAGCCTGTTCAGGGCCTCGCGGGCGTTCCCGGGAACGCGACCGGGTCCTGCCCGTCGCCGATCACCGGGCGCTGCCAGTGCGTGTAGTCCGAAACCGTCTCGGCCACATCCCTCCACTCCGCAGGGTTCCAGCCCTGAGCGGCCGCGGTGACCGATCCGTTCTGAAGCACGAAGGCGAACGCGGGAAGGGTGTCGAGCCCGAGTGCAATAGCTACGCGCCGATCCGGGTCGGAGAACGTGAGGATCTCCTCGGCGTAGGGGCCGAGGAAGCGCCGGGCGTCGTCGGGACCGCAGGCGACCACCCAGCATGTCCGGCATCCGGCCTCGGCGTAAGTGACCAGGATCCGCCGGGCGGTGTGCAGGATCCAAGAACTCTCGCTGGTGTAGGGATCAAGGAGCACCGGCAACAGCGGGAAGGTCGTGAGCCAGGAGGACAGCGGCCTGGCCTTGCCTCCGAGCGGATCCAGTTCCAGATCTAACGAGACGGCGGTCACAGGGCCCAAGCTAGCGGTTGTGTCCTTCCGGCCGGCGGGTCCTGTCGTCGACGCCGTCGGACCGACGGGCCTCGCCCCATCGTCGGTCGCCCGTTCCTCGCCGCCACCCCCCGGCCTGGCTGGTCGTGCCACCAGTGCGGCCTGGCGGCTCGCTTCCGCCCATTCGCGCCCCGCTGTGGCTAGCCGGGGCCGGGCTGGGTCAGCAAGGCGATCCAGATCGACACGGCAGCCACCACGATCGTCGACACCACGATGTACAGGTGCCATGCCTGACGCTTGATGATTTCGGCTCGCTCGGTGGCGGCTTGCGCGAATCCCTCGGCTCGCTCGGTGGCGGCTTGGGCCAGCCCGGTGGCGATAGCGGCGTTGGTCTCGGCGAAGGCGGCTCGGAGGTCGTCCTTGGTGGCGACGTTGTCCCAGCCGCTGGGCGGGAGGTGCTCCATGAGCGTTTCGGCGTCTTCGTTTCCCATGACTTCTGCCAAGGTGTTGAACATCGAGGTGCGTTGGGTGTGGGTGAGAGCCATCTTCGGTGCCCCTTCAGCCGGCGTGTGCAGATTCGGGGGCGCCTCGTATGGGCTGCTCCAAGGCCACCGAATGGCAGCTGCATTCAATTATAGCACACTGGACATCACCAGAATCAATTGCAGGACAGACAGTATCGGGTATGCCTCGCGGCGGGTCGGCCGCGGCATGTGGCTGTCGGTGCCTACGCTCAAAGGGTGCATCCGATCGAGCGGTTGCGGTATGTGGCCCGGGCCGGGGTGGTGCCGGTGGCGCCGCTGGTCCGGGAGTCGGCCTCGGCGCTGTCGTCGTTCGCCGACGATCCCAAGGGCCTGCTCACATCGTGTCGCCGCCTGCTCGATCGGCGCAGCGACTGCGCGCCGCTGGTGTGGCTGGCGGCCCGGATGCTCACCGCCATGGATCCCCGCTCCGAGGCGATGCGGGTGATGGATGACCTGGACGGCGACACCACCGAACGGGCACTCCGCAACGGCTTGGACACCCTGCCTGCCTCCTCGGGCGTGCTCGCGGTGGGGGATCTGGGGGCCTACGCAGGCGTGCTCGATGACCGGCCCGATCTGCGCTGGATCGAGCCGGACGACCTCGAGGCCGCGGGCTCAGCCGACCTGGTGCTGATGACCACCGACTGCGCGGGGCCGTCAAAGGCGCTGGTGGTGGCCGAGACTGTCTCGGTAGCGGAAATGGCCCGCGGCTGGGGGACGCCGGTGTGGCTGATCGCAGGCGCAGGACGGATACTGCCCGACCGAATGTGGGACCCCCTGAGTGCCCGCCATCGTCCAGATGATCCGTCCATGCGGGGCCTGGCCGTGTTGGACCTCAACCGGTTCGTCACCCGGGTGGTCACCCCTTCGGGTCTGCTTACTCCCGCCGAGGCGGCTCGACGCTCGGACTGCCCGGTCGTCCCCGAACTCTTCACACGATGACCGCTCGGGCGGGCGTGGCGGTCTAGGCGGGGCCGACCAGGGCCTTGACCAGCTCGTCGAAGGCGGCGTCGGCAATAGCCGTCATCTCGTCGTCGGTCTGGTCCTGGATCGGGTGGCGGGTGAGCACCGCGGCCG
>VXNG01000223.1 GCA_009840695.1 Acidimicrobiaceae bacterium | reverse complement strand
TCACCATCAACTCCGACGATCCCGCCTACTTCGGCGGCTACGTGGCCGACAACTACCTGGCGGTGGCGGCCGCCCTCGGCCTCTCGCGAGAGGAGTTGGCCCGCTGTGCCCGCAACAGCCTGGAGGCCAGCTTCGCGCCAGAGGACCAGAAGCAGGCCTGGGTGTCCGAGCTGGACGTCTACCTCACCTAGGTATGTCCCGCCAAGGGACGTTCCTGTCGACGCTGGGCTCCCTGGGCAGGCCCAGGGCCCGCTCGGCCACGTTGTTGCGCATCACCTCGTTGGTCCCGCCGCCGATCGACACCGCGTACCGGCCCATCAGCTCGTGGCGGGCCCAGCGGGCCGGCTCACCGGTGTCGGCCACCACGGCCAGGCCGCCGAGGGTCGTGGCGAGCTCGCCGCTGCGCCGCCTCGACTCGGCCGCGAACAGCTTCATGATCCCGGGGTCGATCGGGGGCGGTTCGCCCCGGCGCACCGCGTTCTGGATGGTCTCGCCCATCCAGCGCTGCATCTGCTCACGGGCCCAAGCGTCGACCAGCCGCTGACGCACGAGCGGGTCGCCGAGCCGGTCGTGGCGGCGGGCCAGCTCCGACAGCGGTGCCATGATGCTCGTTCCCTTGCGGTCGCCGATGAAGGCGGACTCGTTGAGCAGGACCGTCCGGGCCGGTCCCCAGCCCCCGTCGACATCGCCCACCACGTTGGCCGCCGGTACACGCACATCGTCGAAGAAAACCTCATTGAAGTGGGCCGAGCCATTCATCTGCACGAGGGGTCGAGCCTCGATCCCCGGAGAGTCCATCTCCACGAGAAGGAAGGTGATGCCCCGGTGCTTAGGCGCGTCGGGATTGGTCCGCACCAGCAGGAACCCCCAGTCGCAGAACTGGGCCTGGGAGTTCCATACCTTCTGGCCGTTCACCACGAATTCCTCGCCGTCGCGCTGGGCCCGCATGGCCAGCCCGGCCAGGTCACTTCCCGCGCCCGGCTCGCTGAACAGCTGGCAGAAGGCAAGCTCCCCCGACAGGAGGCCGGGAACGAAGCGGCGCTTCTGCTCCTCGGTGCCGTGGCGCAGCAGTGTGGGTCCGAGCATGGCGATGGTCGCGCCGATGAACCCGGGCCACTCCTCGTAGCCCGCCGCCACCTCAGAGAAGATGCGGGCCTGCCAGGGCTCGCCCCCGCCCCCGCCGTAGGCGCGGGGCCACGTCAGCCCGGCCCAGCCGTGCTCGGACAGGGTTCGCTGCCAGGCCCTCCCGTTCTCGAAGGACTCCTCGGCCCGGGCCTCGTCGACATAGAGGGGGACTCTCCACAGGTCGCCGTCGGACCGGACAGTGGCATGGCGATCGTGCCAGGCCCGCACCCCGGCCCTGAACTCGGCCTGCTCCGCGGTGTCGTCCGAGCCTCCGGGGTCTTGTTCGGAGCGGTGTCGAACCACGGGCTCCCCTCGTTGACGCTTGGCGGACCGTTACCCTCTGCACCCGTGGCAGAGGTGCACCGCGAACGCTACGGCGTGAGCGACGACGAGGTCGATATCGAGCGGATCCGTCTGGCCAAGCTGGCCGAGTTTCTCGACCCTGGAACCTTCCGGCTGCTCACCCGGGTCGGCGTCGAGCCCGGCATGCACGTGCTGGAGCTGGGCGCGGGAACAGGCAGCGTCTCGGCCTGGCTGGCCGAGCAGGTCGGCCCCGACGGCAGGGTGATGTCGACCGATATCGACCTCCGCTTCCATGCTTCCATGCCCTCGAACGTGATTGTGCGCCAGCACGACGCGACCCGCGATCGGCTGCCGGCCGGGCACTTCCATCTGGTCCACGCACGGGCGGTGATCCAACACCTGCCCGAACGCGTCGAAGTGCTGGCCCGGCTCAACGAGGCACTGCGACCGGGAGGCGCCATGGTGATCGAGGACGGTGCCATGGCTGAGTTCGCCGAACAGGCTCTTCCCGAGCCGCTGGGCTCGATCCACCGCATGGTGGCCAATGCTTCGACTTCGCCGTGGCGAGATCCCAACGCGGGAGTGCGTGTCCTGGGCTGGATGCGGGAACTGGGTCTCGAGGACCTGGACGCGATCGGCAAGGTGAGGATCATGCGGCCCCATGAGGCGAGCGGGGAATGGTGGTTCCTCGCCCTGGAGCGGGCCGTGCCGCGGCTCGTTGAGGCGGGGGCGGTGTCAGAGCCGGACGCAGCCGCCGCCCTGGAGCAGATGCGCGAGCCAGGTTTCGCCATGCTCGGGCCAACGTCGATCGCCACCATCGGGCGCAAACCCGCGATCACCCAGGAGCGTCCCCAGTGAAGTTCGCCATGTTCTACGAGATTCCGGTGGCTCGCCCCTGGTCGCCGCGCAGCGAGCACCGGGCCTACCAGGAGGTGGTGGAGCAGGTCCGTCTGGGCGACAAGGTCGGATTCCACTCGGTGTGGACTGTGGAGCACCACTTCCTCGAGGAGTTCTCCCACTGCTCCAATCCCGAAGTGCTCTACGGCCATCTCGCCGCGGTCACCGAGAACCTGCGGCTCGGCTACGGGGTGCGCCTCATGCCCAAGCCCTACAACCATCCGGTGCGCACGGCCGAGTCGGTGGCTGTGCTCGACCTGCTCTCGAACGGCCGGGTGGAGCTGGGCACGGGCCGCTCGGCCACCCGGGCCGAGTTGGAGGGTTTCGGCATCCACCCCAGCGAGACCCGGGCCATGTGGCGCGAGGCCCTGGAGATGACGGTGGCCGCCATGACCCGCGACGAGCTCGAATGGGACGGTCACTACTGGCAGATGCCGCCTCGCCGGGTGCTGCCCAAGCCGCTGCAGTCGCCTCACCCCCCGCTATGGGCTGCCACCAGCTCCGACGGCGGGCACCGCATGATCGGCGAGGCCGGCCTGGGGCTGCTGTCGTTCTCGGTGGGCACGCCCCCTGAGGAGCTGGCTCGGCGAATCGCCATCTACCGGGAGGGCATCGGGGCGTGTACCGACCCGATCGGGCGGTTCGTGAACGATCAGGCTGCCACCTTCACCATGGTGAACGTGGCGCCGACGGCGGCCGAGGCGGTCGAGGTGGCTGCCGAATCGTTCGAGTGGTACCCCAAGACGGGAGCCCGCCTCATCGGGTCGGTGGCCCAGTGGCTGCGGGAGATGGAGGACGAGTTGGGCACCTACGACTACCTGGGCCGGACCGCGGACCATGTCGAGGACGGCTCGATCGAGCACCTCACCATGGACTACTTGATGGAGACCAACGCCTGCGTGTGCGGCGACCCCGAGCGGGCCATCGAGATGTTCCGGGCCTACGAGGCCACCGGCTGCGACATGGTGTTCTGCTTGTTCAACCCCTACAAGGTGCCCCACGACAAGGTGATGCAGACCATCGAATTGATGGGCGCCGAGGTGATTCCCGAATTCGGGTGATTCTCGAGCGCTCGTTGCAGGGTTATGGGACCTCGACGGGGCATAATCTCCTGAGACGAGGCGCGAAGGGGGATCTGCGATGAGTGAGGCTTACATCGTCGATGCGGTGCGCACGCCCACGGGCCGGCGCGGCGGCGGGCTGTCCGAGGTGCATCCCGCCGACCTCGGGGCTGCGGCCATCAATGCGCTGCTTCGCCGCACCGGTGTCGACCCCATGGCCGTCGAGGACGTGATCTTCGGGAACCTCGACAACGTGGGCCCCAACGCGGGGGACATCGCCCGCACCTGCTGGCTGGCCGCGGGCCTGCCCGAGGCCGTGCCCGGCGTAACCGTGGACCGCCAGTGCGGGTCGGGCCAGCAGGCGGTCAGCTTCGCGGCGTTGGGCGTCATGGCCGGCGTGAACGACCTGGTCGTGGCAGGCGGGGTCCAGAACATGTCGATGGTGCCCATCGGCACCGCCCTGGTGGCCGCCGAGGCTCTGGGCCATGCCGATCCGTTCACCGGCTCGGCCGGATGGGTGCAGCGTTACGGCACTCAGGAGGTGTCGCAGTTCCGCGGCGCGGAGATGATCGCCGAGAAGTGGGACTTCAGCCGGGCAGACATGGAGGCCTACGCGCTCGAGAGTCACCGCCGAGCCGTCCGGGCCATCGACGAGGGACGCTTCGCGGCCGAGATCGAGCCGGTCGCCGGCGTCACCACCGACGAGGGTCCCCGCCGCGACACCTCCCTGGAGAAGATGCAGTCGCTTCGTCCCCTCACCGAGGGCGGGCGGCTCACCGCCGCGGTCTCCAGCCAGATCAGCGACGGCGCCGCGGCGCTGCTGGTGGCCTCCGAGCGGGCCCTCGAGGTCCACGGCCTGGTGCCCCGCGCCCGGATCCACCACATGTCGGTGCGCGGCGACGACCCGATCTACATGCTGACCGGCCCCATCCCGGCCACCGCCTATGCCTTGAAGCGCACCGGCATGGCCATCGACGACTTCGACCTGTTCGAGTGCAACGAGGCGTTTGCATCCGTGCCGATGGCCTGGATGCACGATCACGACATTTCCCACTCCAAGGTCAACGTCAACGGCGGCGCCATCGCCTTGGGACACCCGCTGGGCTGCACCGGAGCCAAGCTGATGACCACACTGCTGCACGAGTTGGAGCGCACCGGCGGGCGCTGGGGCCTGCAGACGATGTGCGAGGGCGGCGGCCAGGCCAACGTCACCATCATCGAGCGCCTGTGAGCGACCTGGACGCCGGGACGCCCGGCCGCTCCCGCGTGAGCGGTCTGGCGCAGGGCAAGGTGGTTCTAGTCACGGGTGCGGCCGGCGGTATCGGCCGGGCCGCGGCGCATCAGTTCGCCGCGCAGGGTGCAGCCCACGTTGTGGTGGCCGACATCGACGCCGAAGGTGTGCGTGCCGCGGCCGCCGCCATCAGCGAGGCCTCGCAGGGATCCGCCGGAGCCTCGGCTGTGGCCGTCGACGTGACCGACGAGGCCGCCGTCATGTCGATGGTGGACGGGATCGTGGCGCGGCACGGCTGTATCGACATCGCCTTCAACAACGCCGGGATCGCCGACATGATGTCGGAGTTCGACCAGCTTGAGCAGGCCCGATGGGACCGCATGATCTCGGTCAACTTGACCAGCGTGTTCCTGTGCATGAAGCACGAACTGCGCCACATGGCCGCCCAGGGCGGTGGCGCCATCGTCAACACATCGTCAGGAGCGGGCGTGGTGGCCGCTCCGGGCCAGCCCCACTACACGGCGGCCAAGCACGGTGTGGTCGGGCTCACCAAGGCGGCCGCACAGGAGTACGCCCGCCGGGGGATCAGGGTCAACGCCGTGCTGCCGGGCTCGACCGACACTCCCATGATCCGGCGCTTCATCGGCGACAACGCCGAGATCGCCAAGATGATCGCGGCCACCAACATCGGCGGCCGGATGCTCACCCCGGACGAGGTGGCCGAGACGGCGGTGTGGCTGGCCTCCGACGCAGCCAGCATGGTCAACGGCCAGTCGCTGATCGTCGATGGAGGCGGCCTGGTCCGCTGAACGCTCCTTGCCGGGCGCCCGGCGTCAGGTCAGGGCAACGTCGACGCGGTTCGACGCCTCGTCCTCGCTCACATTGAGCGCGAACGACAACTCCGACACGAGCACGCTGCGGGCCGTGTTGTAAAGCGTCTTCTCGCCGGCGGACAGCCCCTTGGCCCGCTCCCGCAGGGCCAGGTTGCGCACCACTTCGGCCACCTGGTACACGTCGCCCGACTTGAGCTTCTCCTGGTGGTTCTTGTAGCGCCGCGACCAGTTGGCGGGCTCGCGCACATCACGGCGGGCCAGTACCTCGAAGAGGTCGTCCACGTCCTCGGTGCTGATGGGCCAGCGCATCCCGACGTCCTCGGCCCGGTCGGCGGGCACGGCCACGGTCATCTCGCCGTGGGTCATGCGCAGCACGAGGTAGTCCTGTTCCTCCCCGAAAGCGGTGCGCTTCTCGAGCCTCACGATCTCAGCAGCGCCGTGATGCGGGTAGACCACCCGATCACCGACCTTGAAGCTCACTCCGAAGATTCTACCGCGCTCGGCCTCTAGCGCGGCTCGACTGTCGTACCCAGGAACCCGAGCGCAGCGGCCGTCCGTCGAGCGGAGTCTTGGAGCAGCCCCGGATCGCGACTGGTGTCGCGCAGCACATCGACGATCTCGAAGTTCGAGCGATCCACCCAGGTCGGGGTGTGGGCGATCTCGGTGACCGACCACCGGCCGGTGGCCTCGTCCTCGGTCACCGTGAGATGAACGATCACGCCGTCCTCGGTAGGGAGCGGGCATTCGGTGCAGGTCTCCGGCGACTGGTTCGACAGGAAGTTCCCCAACCCGTACACCAGGAACTCATCGCCGATCTGGACTACGGGCTGCACCATGTGGGCGTGATGGCCGAGGATCAGGTCGATGTCGGGGGAGGCCAGCAACCGGGGCCCGAGGCCGACCTGCAACTCGTCGAGCTCTGTGGAGTAGTTGGTGCCCCAGTGCATTGACAGCACCACGAAGTCCGCGCCCGCCGACCGCGCCCGCCGGGCCTCGTCGAGGATGGTCGCCTCGTCGATGACGTTGGACAGGTGGGACTCGTCGGGATCGAGCTTTCTGTTGGTGAAGCCGTAGGTGTAGGAGAGGTGCGCGACGGTGGCCTCTCCCGCGGTGAGCAGCGTGACCTCGTCGCGGGCCTCCGGTGAGAGGGCCATGCCGGCATGGGCGACCTGGACCCGGTCGAGGGCGCCGA
>VXNG01000245.1 GCA_009840695.1 Acidimicrobiaceae bacterium | reverse complement strand
CTCTGGCGTGTCCGTGGCCGCTTCGGTGTCGGTTGGTTGCTCTGCGGTGTCGGCGGCCTCGGTGTCGGTGGTTGCTTCTGGGTCCGGGGTCGGCGTTTCGGTGGGCTGCTCCGTCGCCTTCTCGACCTCCGGCGCCGGCGGCGGCGGGGGAGGTCGGCGTCCTCGGGGGCTCGGCGCCGGCGGCTCGATGCCGAAGAGAGCCGCGATCTGCGGGACCCGGTCGGCCAGCCTTCGGACGGTGGTGAGCAGATCCT
Organism: Acidimicrobiaceae bacterium; assembly: GCA_009840695.1. The sequence goes on along the minus strand of VXNG01000245.1, from coordinate 6,414 downwards.
CGGAGGGCTTCTCCGGAGCGCCGAGCGGAATCACCTGAGTGCGGACGGGGGAGAGGGACACGGAGTCCACCACCGTCGACCACCGCTGCTGGTTGGTGGTAGGGCTCAGGTCTGCGGCCGCCAAGTTGGCGAGTCGCTCGGCCATGTCAGGCGGCAGCGGCGTCCCCGCCTTGGGCGGGCGAGAACTCAGGCGCAGTGCCCTGATGGTGCGGCCCTCGCCGATGGTGCCGGCCAACTCGTCCAACCACCGGCGATGATCAACTTCCAGACGCTGAGCCAGGCCGGCTCGCAGGCTCTCGGCGAGGGTCCTGGTCTCGTCAGTTCGGGCCGCCCGGTCGGCGGCGGCGATGACGGATCGGATGTCTCGCAGGTCGATCTTGGCGATGCCGGCCAGGGCCGCATCGGCCCGGTCGTGCCATTCGGCTGCCTTCAACACGGGAGCGAGCTGCTCCGCCAGTGCCAGGATCGGCTCCGACTTGATCTGGGGGAGTTTCTCGGCAGCTGCCTTGGCGTTCATCCGCTCGATGGACTTGCGCACGCCCGGCACACCGGCCTTCAGCACTTCGCGAGCCAGCGGCTGCTGGTCATCGGGAAGCGCTGCCAATGCAGCCTGGCGATGGACCCGCTTCGCCTTGAGGCCGGGAGTTCTCGGCCTTGGAGGTCGTTCGGATCGTCTACCGTCCTCCGAGCTCCTGTCGCTGGGTCGTCGATCCCGGCGACCGGACCGCTTCTCGTTCCGATCCTTGTCGCTGCCGGATCCGGAATCGCGAGGCCGGCCGCCATCGTCGCGCCGGGAGCGGGTTCTGGTATCTCCATCCCGTCGGGACTTGCGGGCCTTGCCGTCGTCGTCTGCCTGCTCGCCTCGACGGTCACGTCTGCGATCCCTGCGACCATCGCCGTCGCGGCCATCTCGGCGGTCGCGCCCTCGCGGCCGGTCCTTGTCACGGCCGCGCCGGTCGTCCCGGTCGCGTCGTCGGGACTTCGGTGCCAGAGTGGTCGTGACCAGCGGGCCGTCACCGCCGCCGATCAACTCCAGACGGTCGGAGGGCGCGGCCCGGACCCGCGGCGCGGACACCGCGATGATCTCGAGGCCGTCGAGTCCGCCGTCGGCTTCAGCCTTGAGGACGGTGCCGACCGACGCGGTGTCCGGAACGAGGTCACCACTCACGTCGCCCTTGGGTTGGCGAGCTCCGGCCGCTCGCCACGTCCAGGTGCCGTCAGCGCGCTGGCTGGTCAGTTCGATCTCTAGTCGCCGGGACACGGCCCACAAAGCTACACGTCTAGCGAGGACAGCGAACAAGAGCAGCGCATCTAGCCCGGCCCTATCGCCGGAAATCTACATTATGTAAAGTAAACTTTACCTAATGTGGGGTTGACGTGTCGCGGAGGTGCGGTCTCGGTGCTCCGGGGACGCCATGGGATACGGGGCCGGGGCCGTCTAGTGACCATGTCGCCGCTGTCTTGATAGCTGAGCGCACGAAGCGGCCTGCGGCGGCCACTGCTTCTTCCAGGCCTTGTCCTAGAGCCAGGCTGGCGGCCAGGGCGGCTGAGAACGTGCATCCGCTGCCCCTGACGTTTCCGGTGTGGATGCGGCGGCCTGGCTCCACCCAGGCGTCGCCGGCCGCGGTGATCACCACATCGTCGGGCTGGCCGTCGAAGGCGCCGCCGGTGACCACTACGGCTTCGGATCCGAGCCCCCGGAACACCTCGGCGCAGTCCAGCACCGCCTCGGGGCCGGGTAGCGACGTGCCCGCCAGCAACTCGGCCTCGCGCCGGTTGGGCGTAATGGCCCGAGCCAGGGGGAACAGCCGCTCGCGGTAGGCCATCTCCACCTCGTCGCCCACGAAGAGCACTCCCCGCCCGTCCACCATGACCGGATCGACTACCGGCGCGGGCAGGTCGCCGCGCTCGACCCTGCCGGCCACCAGCTCGACCACTTCGCGTCGACGCAGCAGTCCCGTCTTGGCGCCGGCTACGCCCATGCAGGACGCCACCGAGTCGATCTGGTCTGCCACCAGCTCGACTCCCACCGGAGACACGGCTGTGACCGTGGTCAGCGACTGCGCAGTCACCGCGGTGAGAGCGCTGGCGCCGTGAACCCCGAAGGCGGCGAAGGTGGCCAGGTCGGCCTGCACGCCCGCGCCCCCGAGGGGGTCCGAAGCGGCTATCGTGAGCAGCACCGGCGGCATGGTTGACACCACGACCCTAGATCGTGCCACATAGCCACCTCGCCGCACTGCCACCGCTTGGGGTCGCCGGATTGCCACCGTGCCGCTCCCCATCCGTCCGCAACCTGGAAGACCCACGAATGGAATCGACCCGCGGGAAGCTCCTCGTGGCTGCGCCGAGTCTGTCCGATCCGAACTTCCGCCAGACCGTGCTGCTGATGCTCGAGCACAGCGACGAGGGCGCGCTGGGCGTGGTCCTCAACCGGCCCAGCGAGCTGACCGTCAGCAGCGCCATCGGAGACTGGGCGACGGCGGTCAGCACGCCGCGTGTGGTCTTCGTCGGAGGCCCGGTGAGCCAGTCCTCGGTGATAGCGCTGGCGTCGGTGGCGCTCGACGACGCCGATGACAACTGGTCGCAAGTGATCGGGCGGATCGGCACCGTCGATCTGGAGCGCAACCCCGACGAGATCGGCGGTCTGGACGAGGTGCGCATCTTCGCTGGCTACGCGGCGTGGGCGCCGGGACAGCTCGAGGCCGAACTAGCCGAGGATGCCTGGTTCGTGCTGGAACTCGACGGATCCGACCCGTTCTCGGCGGATCCCGACGAGCTGTGGTGGCAGGTGTTCGCTCGCCAGCAGGGAGATCTGAGGCGCCTGCGCCTCTATCCCCGCAATCCCACCGACAACTGACCGCGCCGCGGCCCGGAGGCTGCGCACCTCCCTTTTGTGTAGCGAACATATGTTCGCTACAGTTGTTCTGTGAGGATCTCCCGTTCGGACACCGACGCCGCGGTGGGACCTCGCCAGGGCGACTTGTTCGCGCAGGGGCGGCCCGCTCTCGACCCGGCCGCGGCCGTCGAGCGGCTGCATCTCGACGACCGCAGCTGGATCGATGTGTCGCCGAGGTGGCTCGGCGGCGGCGACGAGTTGCTGGAGCTTCTGGCGGCCCGCCTACGCTGGACACGAGCCAAGCGTCCCATGTACTCCAAGATGGTCGACGAGCCCCGCCTGGGCGCGTTCGTCCGGCCGGGTTCGCCGGGCGCACCCGCGCTGCTCGACGACATGGCGGGCGCGCTGGCCGCCCGCTACCGGGCCGGGTTCAACTCCGTGTGGGTGAACTACTACCGGGGCGGCGAGGACTCGGTCGCCTGGCACAGCGACCGCATCGGGATCGACCCCGCCGATGCCGTGGTGGCCATCGTCTCGCTGGGAGGCCCCCGGCGGTTCCGGCTGCGTCCGGCCGGCGGGGGCCCCAGCCGGTCCTTCACACTGGCGTCGGGCGACCTGCTGGTGATGGGAGGGGCCTGCCAGCAGAACTGGGAGCACTCAGTCCCCAAGGTTGCGGCCGCCCCGCCCCGCATGAGCGTCACCTTCCGCCGCACCGCCCCCCGATCCGGCCGGTAGCCTCCGCGCCTGCACACGGCGCGGGAAGGGACGGGTGGTAGATCCATGGGGAGATTCGACGGCAAGGTGGCGCTGATCACCGGAGCCGCTTCAGGCATGGGACGAGCGGTGGCGATCCGCCTGGCCTCCGAGGGTGCGGCTGTGTTCGGGGTGGACGTCAACGACGGGGGCCTGGCCGAGACCGCGGCAGAGGTCGCCGGCTCGGGCGGCCGGATGGAGACGCAGCACTGCGACTTGGGTTCCGTCGCCGACTGCAGGCAGGCCGCGGCCGGCTGCGTGGACGCTCTCGGGCGCATCGACGTGCTGGGCAACATCGCCGGCCTCTCGTGGCAGGACCGGGTGGAGGACATCACCGAGGAGATCTGGGACCGGATGTTCGGCGTGAACGTGAAGGGAATGTTCTTCCTGACCCAGGCCGCGCTCCCCCACCTGCTGGCCTCCGGCGGCAACATCGTCAACATCGCCTCCAACGCCGGGCTTCAGGGACTGGCCTACACAACCCACTACTGCGCCACCAAGGGCGCGGTGGTGCAATTGACCAGAGCCCTGGCCATGGAGTTGGCCAAGACCTACGTGCGGGTCAACGCCATCGCCCCGGGCGGCGTGGACACCCCCATGACACAGAACTTCAAGATGGTCGACGACCCCGACCGGCACTACATCCGCCGCATGATGGCCTTCAAGCCGATGAGCGGGCCCGAGCACATCGCCGCGCTGTTCGCCTTCGTGGCCTCTGAGGACTGTCCCGGCATCCACGGCGCCATCCTCAGCGTCGACGGAGGCCTCACCAGCTAGCCGACGGGGCGGGCCTGGCGGCCGTCGATCTCGCCGAAGAACTGGGCCGCGGCCTTCTGGACACCGTTCGACCAGGTCGGGTAGGCGTGTGACGTCTGAGCCAGGCGCCCGGCGAAGGCCCCGGTGCGCATGGCCAGCACGACTTCGGAAATCATCTCACCGGCCCGGGGCGCGACGATGGTGGCCCCCAGGATGCGGCCTCCGCCCGCGTTGCGCAGCAGGCGCCGCGGTCCGGCCACGATGGCGAGGAAGCCGTTGGTGCGGCCGTCGGTGACGGCCCGGTCCACCTCCGCCAGCGGCAGGTAGGCCACCCGGCTGCCCGGCGGCGCGAACGTCGGGGTAAGCCCCACTGATGCGACCTCGGGGTCGGTGAACACCACTCTGGGCACGAGGTCGCCCCGGAACCGGCCCCGCAGTCCCTGGCCCAGGGCGTTGCCAGCCGCGACCCGGCCCATCTCGTCGGCCGCGTGCGACAGGTTCAGGGCCGCATGGTGTTGCCGCTGGCGGCGCCAGCGCGCCCGTTCACGCCTCAGCATGCGCCGGTCTCGTCGAAGCAGTGCCCGGGGAGGGCCGGTGGCCTCTATCGGGCTAGCGACCGTGAACGCGTACTTGCGTCTCGTCGCCGGGTACGCGCCCCGCCGGGCTCGGTGCAGCAACTCTCGGCGGGGAGGGCGCTGCTCATCGATCTTGTCGATGGTGAACAGGGCCGGCGGTCGGACTCTCGCCCGGCTGGGGCGTCGCAGCCGCCAGGCGGCGACGTCGCCTGCCGCGTAGATGCCCCTGACCGACGTCTCGAGCCGCTCGTCGGTGAGGACATGGCCGCTCCACTCGCCGAGTTTGAGCTTCATCTCGGTGAGTCCCAGCCCTTCGGTTGCCGGCGACCGGCCGGTGGCCACCAGCAGGCGGTCAACCGTGACACGCCCGCCTATCCCGCGCGAGCGGGCTAGCCGGTAGACGAGCGAGTACGGCCGGCCGCCGTCAGAGTCCAGCCCGGTCGGCGCCACCCTGGCCACGCGTGTGCAGCGCAGCACTCTCACCCCGTCGGCCTGGAGAGCCGCTCTCACCGTCGCCGCCGCCTCGGGCTCCTCGCCGGGCAACAGTTGCTGCTGGTACTCGAACAGGGTCACCTCCACTCCGAGTAGCGCGAAGGCTTGAGCGAGTTCGCAGCCGGTGGCGCCGCCGCCGATGATGCCCAGAGACTCGGGTGCCTCGGTGAGGTCGAAGACGGTCTCGTTGGTGAGCGGCTGGGCCTCGGTCAGGCCTGGTACGTCGTCGGGCAGCGCCGGCCGCGAGCCGGTGGCCAGCACGATGCGGGGCGCCGTGATGCGCCTGTCCCCCACCGCCACCGTGTCGTGGGTGACCAGCCGGGCCCGGCCCTGGATAACCGTCACTCCCTCGTTCTGCAGTGCTTCGACCGACTCGGTGGCTGCGATGTGTGCGACGGTCGAGCGCACCCGGGCCATGGCATCGGCGAAGCCCAGGCCGTCGCGGGCTGCGGCCAGCAGCGTCTTGGAGGGCACGCAGCCGGTGAACGTGCAGTCACCGCCCGGCGCCGAGTCGGTGATCAGGGCCACATCGGCTCCGGCCCACAACGCCGCCCTGATCGCACCCAGTCCGGCGGCTCCCCCGCCCACCACGATCAGGTCGTGATCCATCATCCGGGTCCGCCGAGCCATGGCCAGACCCTACGTCTACAGGATCAGCTGTGAGCCGCGTCTAGGGCGGCGCGGAAGTCGGCCACCAGGGCGGCCACACCCTCCGGTCCGGCGCCCTCCAGCATCCGGGTGACGATGGCCGAGCCGACCACCGCCCCGTCGGCCACCTCACATACCTCGGCGGCCTGGGCCGGTGTGCCCACCCCCACCCCTACCAGCACGGGCCGGTCGGTGACCGCCTTGAGGCGGGCCGCGGTGGCCGTGGCGCTGGCAGCCAGCTCCTCGCGGACTCCGGTGATTCCCATCAGGCCCACGCCGTACACGAAGCCGCGGGACCGCGCGCAGATCCTGGGCAGGCGCTCGTCGGGCGCGGTGGGCGCGGCCAGCAGCACC
>VXNG01000135.1 GCA_009840695.1 Acidimicrobiaceae bacterium | reverse complement strand
CTGCAGCCCGCCCTCCATCCACCCCGCCCCGTGCATCACCATGTGGGCGCCGCCCATCACCACGGCCCACAGCGAGAACACGCTCTCGTAGGCGGCTTGGGCGTCAACCGCGTTGGCTGCGCAGACGTTGGAGGACCGGTAGGGGACGCCGTACCGGCGAGCGAGCTGGCCCCCGAGCAGAACCGCCTGCATGTACTCGGGGGTGCCGAAGGCGGGGGCGCCCGACTGCATGTCGACATTGGAGGTGAATCCTCCATAGATCACCGGCGAACCCGGCCTCACCAACTGGCAGAAGGCCATGCCGGCCAGGGCCTCAGCGTTCTGCTGGACCACCGCGCCAGCCACCGTGACTGGCGCCATCGCCCCGGCCAGCGTGAACGGCGTAACCGCCACCACCTGGTTGCGGGCCGAGTACTGGAGGATCCCCTCCAGCATGGGTGTATCGAGTCGCAGCGGCGAGTTGCAGTTGACCACGGTGAAGATCGACGGCTGCGTCTCAAGGTCGTCCTCGCTGACGCCGCGCGCGATGCGCACCATCTCCAGGCAATCGCGGTTGCGTTGCGCTCCCAGCGAGTAGGCGTGGAGGGCCTTGCCTGTCAGAGTGAGCAGGTCGCGGGTAGCCACTAGGTGACGCACCGATGCGTGCACGTCCACCGGCTCGACCGGATAGCCACCCTGGAAACCGACCGCGTTTAGCACCTCCCCGAGCATCACCAGCCGCCGGAAGTCCTCCCGGTTGCCGGTGCGCCGGCCGCCGGCCCGGTCGGCCGCGTTCGGAGGGCTGGCCACCGAGCCAAAGGCCACATTGCGCCCACCCATCGGCAAGTGGCGCGCCGGGGCGGGAGCGTGCAGCACGAACTCACCGGGGGCGGTGGCCACCAGTTCGGTGATCATCTCAGGGTCGAAGCGCACCCGATCCCCGTCGACCTTGGCACCGGCCTCGGCCCACATTGTCCGGGCCGTCGGATGCAGGAACTCCATGCCGGTGTCGCGCAGCACCGTAAGCGAGGCGGCGTGGATGGCCTCGAGCTCGTCCTCGCTCACGATCGGCGTCGGCTCGAACCGGCGCTCATGCAGCCGCCATGGCGGCTGGACCGGGCCGCTCGGCTCGGTGACCGCGGCCTGCCGCGGCCGTCGCCTACGACGCTCGGTGCTCATTGCCGCAGACTAATGCTCGACCGACGGCCTCCCGCGCCGATCACGACGTGTATCACCATCAAATTTCATGCAGTGAACTGCGGGCAGCGCCGTTCGGCGTCGACACGCCCCCAATCTGCATCGCGGGGGCAAACAGAGCCGATTGGCAGCAGACTTGTAGGCATGGCCGACCCGCTGGAGATGCTCGACATCGCCTCCGAGGACCCCGAAGCGGTCCGGGACTGCTATGCCGAGCGGGGCTGGGGTGACGGGCTGCCGCTGGTGGCACCGACACCGGCGCGGGTAGACGCGATGCTCGCCAGCTGCAACGCGGATCCCGACGAGCCCGTCGCCGCCCTGCCGCCCCGGTCCGGGGTGGCCACCCGCCGGGTGATCGCCGTCAACGCGGTGCTGGCCGGCTGCCGCCCCGAGCACCTGCCTGTTCTCGTGGCCGCGGTGCGGGCTCTGGCCCGTCCCGAGATCAACCTGCGAGGCGTGAACGCCACCACCCATCCGGTGGCACCACTGCTCGTCGTGCACGGCGAGATCGCCCAGGCCGCTGGCTACAACCCGGGACTGGGCGCCTTCGGCCCCGGCAATCTGGCCAACGCAGCCACCGGCCGGGCGCTGAGGCTCATCCTTCTCCACGTCGCCGGGGCGGTCCCTGGTGCGGGCGACGCATCGACCCAGGGCGGGCCCGCCAAGTACACCTACTGCGTGGCCGAGAACCTGGCCGAGTCGCCCTGGGGAGGCTACGCAGCCAGCGTCGGGGTCGCTGCGGCCTCCGCGGTCACTGTCCACTGCGGCGAGGCGCCCCACAACTTCCATGACATGGAGTCGACCGATCCCGCCGCCATCCTCGACAAGGCCGCTTCGGCCATGACATCGCTGGGGTCCAACAATGCGCCGGTCAGCTCGGGCGAGTTCTTCGTGATGCTGTGCCCCGAGCACGCCTCGGCCTGTGACGGCGCGGGGTGGACGCGCGACCGGGTGGCCTCCTATCTCCACGAGCGGGCTCAGATGCGGGTCGGCGACCTGAGGGCCGCGTTCGCGCTCCGGGCGTGGGCGCCGTGGCAGGAGGCCCTAGATGACGACGCGATGATGTCCGTCACCGAACATCGGGGCAACATCAAGATCATCGTGGTGGGAGGACCGGGAAAGCACAGCTCGGTCATCCCGAGTTGGGGTATGACCAGGAGCGCCACCGTACCCGTGGAGGTCTGAGCTCATGACGGGACCCACAGGGATCTTCGAAGGAGGGAACTAATGAGGATCTATGCCCCGGTGGGAGCAGTGGGACCGGCCGCCATTTCCCGCGCCGTTACCGAGCCGACGCTGGCCGGCAAGCGCATCGGGATCCTCGACAACTCCAAGCCCAACGCGGGTCTGCTGCTGCGACGTCTGGCCGAGGGCCTGGCGGCCCGTACCGGCGCAACGGTGGGCCTCGTCGAGCGCAAGAACGCGGCCCTGCCCGCGCCCGACGATCTGCTGGCCCGGCTGGCCGAGGCCGAGGTGGTCCTCACCGGATCGGCCGATTGAGGGAGTTGCACGTCGTGGAGTGTCCACGACTCCGTCAACCTTGAGTCAGCCGGGACTCCAACGGTCCTCGTGGCGACCACCAGCTTCGAGTCTCTGGCCGCTGGCGTAGCCGAGACGCTGGATCTGCCGGACCTGCGGATCGTCGCCGTCGAGCATCCCCTGGGCGGCATCGACGAGGCTGCAGTCATCGAACGGGCAGAGGAAGCGGTGGAACCGACGCTGCGCCTTCTGACCGGATCCTGATGATCGACCCGATCATCGTCGGAGTCCTGTACCCGAGCGAATGGAACCTCGACTTCGACCGGCATCTGGCCGAGCTGACAGCCATCGATCCCCGCATCGAGATCGTCGTGGAGCCCTACGAGGAACCAACCGAGCTCCGCTCCGGCCGGGGCGTGCCGCCGTACGACGCGGTACGCCATCTGGCCCCCGTGCTGACCGCTGCCCAAATTGACGCGTTCGCCCGCATCGAGTGCTGCCTCACGCTCGACCTGCCCTTCGACGTGGCCCTGATCGCTCCCCGCTTGCGCTGGGTGCAGGCCTTGGGCGCCGGTGTTGCCCACCTCACCTCAGCCGGGCTCCGGGAGGCGGGCATCCGCCTGACCAGCGCCTCCGGGGCCAACGCCACCTCGATCGCCGAGTTCGTGTTCGCCCGCATCCTCGGCGAGCTCAAGCGGACCCGCCTGCTGGACACGACCCAGCAACAGCGGCGATGGCACCAGGTGTACGGCGAGAACATCGCGGGCTCCACCATCGGGCTGGTCGGCTTCGGGCCCATCAATCAGGCGGTGGCCCGCCGAGCCCGCGCCTTCGAGTTGGAGGTGATCGTCGTGCGTCGCAGTGCAGCCGCCAGCGACCTTGCCGATGAGGTCCTCGGACCCGACGGGCTCCACGACATGCTGGGCCGCTGCGACATCGTCGTCGCAGCCGTCCCGGAGTCGCCCGAGACCCACGAGCTGTTCGACTCATCGGCCTTCGCGGCGATGCAGGACGGCTCGATGTTCGTGAACGTGGGCCGGGGATCGCTCGTCGACGAACCCGCTCTGGTGGCCGCCCTCCGCTCAGGCAAGCTCCGGGCCGCCGCTCTCGACGTGACCGCGATCGAGCCCCTGCCGGAGGACTCGCCCCTCTGGGACGCCCCCAACATCTACATCTCGGCCCACTGCTCCACTGAGCCGACCCGTTTCTTCGAGTCAGCCCACCGGGTCTTCGCGGACAACCTCGCCCGCTACGTCGCCGGCGAGCCCCTCCTCAACGAGATCGAACTCTAGCCGAGAACCAGAGGCGCTGCGCCGTGCCCCCCAGGCACGCCTCCTGCTGGGCAGCGGTCAGATCAGCGACGGCCTCGATCCCGTCCCGAACCAGCTCGCGGTAGGAACGGTCGTGGGTCTGGCTGTAGTCGGAGCCCCACATCAGCCGCTCCGCACCGAAGGCGCCGGCCAACCGCTCTACGAGGGGTCGGGCCGTGCCCGCGGCCGCGGCCGCGGCGTCGATCACGTTGGTGGTCACCTTGAGGTGGAGGTTCTCGAACCTCGCCAACTCCTCCAGCGGTTCGGGCCGGGCGATGTCGCAGAATCCGCAGTGGTCCAGCGACACGGCCACGTCCCGGAACCGCCCGAGCACTCCGGCTAGTTCATCGAACTGGTTCTCGAAGACGGTCACGATCACATGGGCGCCGGACGCCGCGGCCTGCTCCCACAGTCCGAAGGTGTTCGGGTCGCTCAACCAGGACCGCTCCGCCGAGAGCGCGAAGAACCGGACGCCACCGACGCCGGTGTGATCGAGCCAGCGCTGCAGTTCCTCTGCCGGTGATTGGCCGTAGGGATCGACGCAGCAGGCGGCTGTGAACCGGTCGACGTGCTGCGCTGCGCTGGTCGCCGCGTACCGGTTGTCGAAGGAGTACGCCCCGACCGGCTGGACCAGCACGGCCAGATCAACGCCGGCGGTGTCCATCTCGGCTAGCAGACCCTCGGCCGAACACGGCGCCCGGATGTACCAGTCCCCCGGTAGCGCGGCCGCCGACAGGGGAAACGCTTCCCGGTCAGCCGCCACAACGTGGGTGTGGGCATCGACAAGCACCTGCGAACGCTAGTGGCTCTGCCGGCCGGCCTCCCGGAGGGCAAGCTCGGGCTTCACAGCGGCACGGTTGTGTTCTACAGTCGGCTGCCTATCCGCCCGGACGCACGCACCGGGCCCTACAACCCAGGGAGGACCCGCTCTCATGTCGACTCTGGCCAGCGACCTGGTAATCGAGTTGGAGAACAAACCGGGGGCGCTGGCCAAAGTGGCAACTGCGATCAGCGACGCGGGCGTGAACATCGCGGCCGCGACGTGCATGGGAAACGGCAACACGGCGGAGCTTCACATCCTCGTGCCCCACAGCGAGCCGGTGTACCGGGCCCTGGCCAACACGCACGGACCGTCCGTCACCCGCGAGCGTGAGGTGGTGGTGGTCCAGGCCAAGGACCGCCCGGGCGAGCTGGCCGAGTTGGCCCGCATGGTGTCCGACGCCGGCATCAACCTCGACATCGTCTACGTGGCCACGAATTCGAGGGTCGTGCTCGGCTCGCACGACACCGACGCGCTCAAGCAGGTCCTGGACGGCTTCTCCTTCTAGGGAGCTGAGGTCGCGGGCGACCGCACCAGGGCCCGCCACAGCGACCGGTAGCTGGGCCAGATCGCCTCGGGGGGCACGTAGCCGTCCTCCTCGAGCGCCCGCTGCAGCCTGGGGAGATTGCGGGCCGGAACGCCCGAGTCCACATGGTGGGCCAGGTGGTAGCCCACGTTGTAGGGCACCAGGAACAGGCGGGCCGCGGGACTCTGGCGCACATGGTGGGTCGTGTTCCGGCGGTCGGGGGTGCGGGTCATCCCGCCGTGCTCGGCAATCACCCGCAGCCGGTTGGCCACCTGGTAGTAGGTGAAGTAGGGCAACACCCACAGCACCAGGTAGAGCCACGGGTGACCGGTCGCCCAGAAGGCACCGAGCACGATCGCCTGACCGGCAAAGAACCGCAGGCTCAGCAGCAGGAACGGCGGCCGGACCAGGCCGGTGAAACGAGGCTTGACGATGCGGTAGCCCGACACGCCGAAGAGGTCCCGCAAGAGCTTGCGGCGCATGGAGTCCCTGGACACGGGGTAGAGCGCGTACAGCAGGAAGTCGGGCTCCTTGGGGCCGAATTCGTCGCGGTGGTGGTTGGCGTGGCCCCGCCGGTAGTGGTGGGTGCCGGTGCCGAAGGGCAGCCACCCCAAGAGGTTCACGCCCACGATGTCGTTGACCAGGCGGTTGGAGAACAGCAGGCGGTGGGCGGCCTCGTGGTGCAGGATGAACATCCTCAGCATCACGAGCCCCATCACCGGCACTGCGAGCGCGGTGGCCAGCCAGTGATCGACGGCGATCACCGCCCAAACCAGTGTCACTGCCGCGGCCAAGGTCGCCACCACCGTCACGGCATTGAGGGCGTCGGGGATCCGGCGCAGCTCGGCACGGAACTCCGGCCTGGGCCGGCCGTCGGGCCGCAGCCGCTCCGAGCCCCTGAAGGCGGGCAGGTCGGAGCGGGCCATGCCCCCGGTCATGGTCGCCACCAACTCGTCGTGGGACAGAGAGCCGGCCACCTCGGTCATCGCCCCAACACTAGGGCCGGTCACGCCGACTCGTAGCCCTCCAGCTCGGCACGCACTGCCCCTGATGCGCTGGGCGGGATGCCGGCCACGACGACCCTCACCCCGCCGGCCGACATCCTCTCGATGATGCGCCGCAGCGCCACCGCTCCGGAGTAGTCGAGCCGCCCCACGCCGGACAGGTCGATCACCACCGACGTCAGGTCGCGCTCGGTGGCCAGTTCCTCACGGACCGAGCGCTCCACCTGGGGCACGGTGGCGAACCACATCACGCCCTTGGGTCGCACGGTGAGGGTCTCATGGTTCCGCTCCGCGGGGGTGATGACCTGCATCTCGCGGTAGAGGTGCACTGCGATGGCCAACCCGATCCCCACCAGCACGCCCCGCTCCACCCGGGGCGCGAAGCCGATGGTGGCGAACGT
>VXNG01000154.1 GCA_009840695.1 Acidimicrobiaceae bacterium | reverse complement strand
CTGCCGCTGACACCCCGGAAGCAGTTCTCGAAACTGCAGGTGGTGTCGGTGGCGCCCATCGTGGCCCGGGCCATCTCGGCGGTGTTCGAGGACACGTCGGTCAGTGAGATCTTCGGCGGCAACAACCTGGTCTGACGGACCTGGTCTAGCGGTAGCCTCAAGCGGATGGCTAGGAACTTGGTGAAGGCCGAAACCGGCCGGGAGCGCGGCACCCGGCCCAGCCGGCGGCTGCGCAGAACCGGGCGTGTGCCCGCGGTGGTGTACGGCATGGGTTCGGAGCCGTTGACGGTGTCGGTGGACACGGGTGATCTGCGGGCTGCGCTGAACACTGACGCCGGGCTCAACGCTCTCATCACGCTGGATGTCGACGGCGGCAAGCAGCTGTCCATCGTCAAGGATCTGCAGCGTCACCCTGTCCGCCGCGACGTGCTTCACGTGGACTTTCTGCGGATCGATCCCGACCAAGAAGTAGAGGTGGACGTTCCTCTCGTGCTCATGGGCGAGGCCAAGAAGGTCACGCAGGCCAGCGGGATGGTGGACCAGGTAATGCATCACCTGCCGGTGCTGGCCAAGCCGGCCGACATCCCGGTCGAGGTCACCGCGGATGTCAGCGATCTGGAGGTCGGTTCGTCGCTGCGAGTGAGCGACATCGAGCTACCCTCGGGCGTCACCGCGGCCGGCGATCCGGACGCCACCTTCGCAGTGGGCCTCATCACCCGCTCCACGAAGGAGTACCTGCGCCAGCAGAAGGCCGAGGAGGAGGCGGCGGAGGCGCTCATCATCATGGGCGAGGCCGCCGATGAAGAAGAGGCAGCCGCAGCAGAAGACGAGTCCTGAGGCCGGCCGGCGGGCCGTGCTCTAATGGCAATCGGCTCGCGCTCCGGCTCCTCGGCTGACATGCTGGTGGTTGGTCTGGGGAATCCGGGCGATGACTACGCCCGCACCCGGCACAACGCGGGCCGCTGGGTGGTGGACGAGCTCGTGCGGCGCCACGGTGGGCGGCTGCGCCGCGCTCGGCGCCAGCAGGCCCTGGTGTGCGAGTTGCGCCTGGCCGAGCGGCGAGTCGCGGTGGCTGCTCCCATCACGTGGATGAACGAGTCCGGTCGGGCGGTCGGGCCGCTCGTGCGTCGCTTCAGGATCAGGGACTTGAGCAACCTGGTGGTCGTGCACGACGAGTTGGACCTGCCCGTCGGGCGCCTCAAGGTCAAGACCGGTGGCGGGATCGCAGGGCACAAGGGCCTGCGATCGATCCGCGCCCACCTGCGCAGCGATGCCTTCACTCGCGTGCGCATCGGCGTCGGCCGACCTGACGCCACCCCCACGGGAGGCGACTACGTGCTCAAGCGGCCGGGCCGGGTGGAGAGAGCCGGATTGGAGGCCACTGTCGAGCGGGCCGCCGACGCCATCGAGCATTTCCTCGACCACGGCCTCGAACCCACTATGAACCGCTTCAACGCACCCTGAGCGACTGTGGTGCCCGACCGCTTCAACGCGTCCTGATGGGCGTCGTGGCTGGAGAGTCTGAGCGCCGGGACGGTCTGCGCCGGCTGCTGCCCCGGCTGGCCGAGCATCCCGCGCTCCTGTCGCTGCTGGGGCGGCGCACGGCCACGCTGGCCGTGCCCACCGCGGCCCGGGCCATGGCAGTGGCCGGGCTCAGCGCGGCGTCGGGTCGTCGGCCGCTGCTGGTGGCGGTGCCGACGCGCCTAGAGGCCGAGACCCTGTCCGCGGATCTCGCTGCCTTCCTGGGGCGCAGCGAGGTTGAGGAGCTGCCGGCCTGGGAGACACTGCCCTTCGAGAGGGTCAGTCCCTCGGTTGAGACGATGGGTCGCCGCTGCCGGGTGCTGCACCGGATGGCGGACCCCGCCAGCTCACCGGCTGTGGTGGTCGTCTCCGCCCGGGCGCTGGCCCAGTTCGTGGACCCGGCCGCGGCAACGGCGCCGGTCACCGTGCGCCTCCGGGACGTCGGTGACCAGTTCGAACTGGTCCAGCGCCTGTCGGAGTTCGGATACCGGCGCGAGCACCAGGTGGAGCATCGGGGGGAGATGGCAGTGCGGGGCTCGATCGTCGATGTCTTCGGATCGACAGCCGCGGCGCCGGTTCGCATCGACTTCTGGGGGGACGACGTCGACAGGATCACCGAGTTCTCGGTAGGGGACCAACGCTCGGTGGCATCACTCGCGCAGGTCGAGGTCTATCCCGCCCGGGAGTTACGGCCCGATGCGGCCATGCGCAGGCGGGCCGCGTCACTGGTGGCGAGCCAGCCCTGGGGCCGCGAGCAGTGGGACCGGCTGGCCGACGGAGGGCTCTTCGAAGGCATGGAGTCGTGGTGGCCCTGGCTGGTCGAAGGGCTCGCGGTGGTGCCGGATCTGGTAGGAGACGACGGGGCGGTAGCCCTGGTCGAGCCCCGCCGGCTGGGTGACAGGGCCGACGAGATCCTGGCCGAGGAGGAGGATCTGGCGGCCGGACTGGCCAAGACCTGGGGCACCGATGCGGCTGGGATGCCGCGGCTGCACGGCGGCTTCGAGGACCTGCTCGGCGGCGTCACCGCGCCCGTCTGGATGCTTCCCACCGCGCCCGACTCACCGGGCACCCAGGTGCTCACCGCGTCGGGCTGGGACCGCACCCACGGGGGCATCGAACCGCTGGCGGCGCGCCTGGGCGATCTGGCGGCCGACGGATACGACGTCATGCTGGGTGCGCCGCACTCGACCGCGGATCGGTTGAGCGCCTTGCTGGCCGACCACGGCGCCCGCGTCGAGTCGCTGGACGCCAACCTCGACCGGGGCGCGGTACTGGGTGACATCAAGCTGGCGCTGCTGTCCGAGACCGACGTGACGGGCCGGCGGCGCACCCACCGACCCCCCAGAGCCCGATCGCGGGACCAGCGCCGCTTCCTCGCCGACCTCGCGCCGGGCGCCTTCGTGGTTCATCAGCATCACGGGGTAGCCAGATTCGAGGGGATGGTGCGCAGGGCCATCGGCGGACATGAGCGCGAGTACCTGCTGCTCGCCTACCGGGGAGGCGACCGGCTCTACGTGCCCTCCGACCAGATCGACTCGATCCGCCACTACACCGGCGGGGAGGCGCCGACACTGTCGCGCATGGGAGGCTCCGACTGGTCCGCCACCAAGAGCCGGGTGCGCCGGGCTGTAGCCGAGGTGGCCCAAGAACTGGTTGTGCTCTACCAGAAGCGCATGACCACGGCCGGGCGCTCCTTCGGGCCCGACACCCCGTGGCAGCGAGAGCTGGAGGACTCCTTCGAGTACTCCGAGACGCGCGATCAGCTGCAGGCCATCGGTGACGTCAAGACCGACATGGAGCGGTCGATGCCCATGGACCGCCTGATCGTGGGGGATGTGGGTTTCGGCAAGACGGAGATAGCGGTGCGGGCCGCCTTCAAGGCGGTGCAGGACTCCTACCAGGTCGCGGTCCTGGTGCCCACGACGCTGCTGGCCCAGCAGCACACCCAGACATTCCTCCACCGCTGCGCACCGTTCGGTGTGAGGGTGGAGACACTGAGCCGATTCCTGACCCCTCCGCAGGCTCGGGAGGTGCTGCGGGGACTCACCGCCGGCGAGGTGGATGTGGTGGTGGGCACCCACCGGATGCTGTCCGCCGACGTGAACTTCAAGCGCTTGGGGCTGCTGGTCATCGATGAGGAGCAGCGTTTCGGTGTCCGCCACAAAGAGGCCATCAAGTCGATGCGAGCGGATGTGGACGTGCTCACGCTCACCGCTACGCCGGTGCCGCGGACGCTGGAGATGAGCCTGACCGGCATACGCGACATGTCGCTGCTGGACACACCGCCCGCCGACCGTCAGCCGATCCTCACCTATGTCGGGGAGCACGCCGACCGGCCCGTGGCCGAGGCCATCAGACGCGAACTGCTACGCGAGGGGCAGATCTTCTACGTCCACAACCGGGTGGCCGACATCGAGCATGCCGCCGAGCGGGTGCGTTCCCTGGTCCCCGAGGCCCGGGTGGCGGT
Organism: Acidimicrobiaceae bacterium; assembly: GCA_009840695.1. The sequence continues at coordinate 2,756 of VXNG01000154.1, read as the reverse complement.
GGCCCACGGCCAGATGGACGAGGGCACGCTCGAGCGGGTCGTGCTCGACTTCGCCGACTACCGCTACGACGTGCTGGTGTGCACGACCATCATCGAGTCGGGCATCGACATGCCTACGGTCAACACCCTGGTGGTGGATCGGGCCGACCGGCTGGGACTGGGTCAGCTGCACCAGATCCGGGGCCGGGTGGGCCGGGCCGGGCGAAGGGCCTACGCCTACCTGTTCCACCCGACCGGCAGCGTGCTCAGCGAGGACGCCTACGAGCGGCTCAAGACCATCGGTGAAGCCACGCAACTCGGGTCGGGCTACCGGATCGCCATGCGCGATCTGGAGATACGCGGCGCCGGCAACCTGCTGGGCGAGGCCCAGTCGGGACACATCGCCGCGGTCGGGTACGACCTGTACTGCCGTCTAGTCAACGAAGCGGTCGCCGAGCTGCGGGGTGAGACGATCCCGGAGCCGCCCGCGGTGAGCATCGAGGTGCCCGTCGACGCTCACATCCCGGCTACCTACATCAGCCGCGAGGCGGCTCGCCTCGAGGCGTACCGCCGTCTGGCCTCCGTGACCGAGCACGACGAGCTGGATGACATCCGGGCCGAGTGGACCGACCGGTTCGGCCCCGTGCCCGAGCCGGCCGAGTCCCTGCTGTCCATCGGCAGGCTGCGAGTGGGATGCCTCCAGGCCGGTGTGTCGGAAGTGGTGGTCACCCGCCGGGACGGGGGTGCTCTGTCAGCGGCGCGCTTCGCGGCGCGCCTCGCTCCCGTGGACCTGCCGGCCAGCCGCCGGGTACGGCTTCGCCGGCTCTACGGAGACCGGGCCATTCTGAAGGAGGACTCCCGAGAGCTGCACGTTCCGCTGAGGGCCGACGCCGGTCCGGTGATCGACCAAGTCGTCGCGCTGTTGGCCGGCGTGGTCACAGCCGACCAGGCTGGCGACGGTAGGGTTCAGATTTCGTGAGCCTCGTTCGCCCCATCGCAGCGGTCGGCGCCGCCGCGGCGACGGTCTTGATCCTGGCGACCGGCTGCGGCGCCTCCGCGGAGGTGGCCGCCGAGGTCGCCGGCGCGGAGTACACGGTCGACGACCTGGACGACTACTTGGCCACTCTGGACCCCGGCAACTCCGCGAGGGCACCCCGCGAGGCGGCCGCTCTCTGGCTCAGCGACTGGGTGTTCTTCTCGGCTGTGGAGCTGGAGCTGGCCGATCGGGGAGTGGCCGTGTCCAACGACCATGAGGCACGGGCGGTCGCCGAGATGACCCAGGCGGACCCCACCTTCGTGCCCGGTGCCGCTGGCGGCGATGTCGCCGTCCGCCAGCGGGCGATAGTCCTCGCCGCGCTGGAATGGGCCGAGCGCGAGGTGCCCGACGCGCCGGTCACCGGCCCGCTGCGCCATCTCTGCTCGAGGCACATCCTCGTCGCGACGCAACCGGAGGCGGACGCCGTTCTGGCTCTCCTCGACGCGGGGGAGGAGTTCGAGTTCCTCGCCATCGATCTCTCACTGGATCCGGGCAGCGGATCGCTGGGCGGGGATCTCGGCTGTGTGGTCGAGGGCTCCTTCGTGGCTCCCTTCGAGTCGGCCGCTTACGCCGCCGAGCCCGGCCAGGTAGTGGTGGCCGAGTCTCAGTTCGGCTTCCACGTGATCCACGTGATCAGCTCGGGCCCGGCTACCCCCGGGAACCATCCCCAACTCGACGCCGAACGGCTGGCCTTCATGGCTGAGGACGCCCAGTTGGCGGCAGCCGAACGAGCCCAGGCAGCGGTGCAGGGCGAGCGCGAGCAGTTGCTCATCAATCTGCAGGAGACCGTCCTGTTGAGCTACGCGCCTCAGGTACGGATCGACGAGCGATACGGGTACTGGGACCCCGAGCAGTTCCGCGTGGTCCTCGAGCCGCTGGGCTGACAGGGGTTGGGCCGCGTGGACGAAGACGCTGCCGAAGGCGACTCGTGCACTGGTGACGAAGCGGATGCCGACGGTGGCCTGATCGGCGCGATCCTGCGTCTCGACGAGTTGGTGCAGACCTTGCGCCAGCAGTGTCCGTGGGATCGCGAGCAGACCCATACCAGCCTGCGGCGTTACCTTCTGGAGGAGACCTACGAGACGCTGGAGACCCTTGACGCCCGGACCGGGGCCGAAGCTGGCGACATCGAGGATCTCGACCGGCACCTGTGCGAGGAGCTCGGCGACCTGCTGTACCAGGTGTGGTTCCAGGCCCATCTGGCCTCCGAGCGGGGCGCGTTCGACATCGCGGACGTGGCCCAACAGGTCCGCCGCAAGCTGGTGGCCCGCCACCCCCACGTCTTCGGGGATGTGGAGGCCTCTGACGCCGACGCGGTGCGGACCAACTGGGACGCCATCAAGCTCCAGGAGAAGGGGTGGGACTCGGTGATGGACGGCATCCCCCGTACCCTGCCCGCCCTGCTGTCGGCGGTAAAGGTGCAGAAGCGGGCCGCTGCCGCGGGGCTCCTCGCCGGCGACAGTCCAGAGGGAGACTTCGGCGAGACGGAGCGGGCCCTGGCCGAGCTTCGTGCTGATCGCAGCGAGCGCAGTTTCGGCGAGTTGCTGCTGGCTGCGGTGGAGTTGGGCCGGCGTCTCAAGGTCGATCCCGAGGATGCTCTCCGGTCGGCCACCGAGCGCGCCCGGCACCACTATCGCACTCTGGAGCAGGACCACGGATAGAATCTGCGTCCGCACCGACGGACGCTGAGGGATTGGACGGAGCGGCGCCCGAAGTTGATGTCGAGCCGGGCGCGGCGCGG
>VXNG01000176.1 GCA_009840695.1 Acidimicrobiaceae bacterium | reverse complement strand
CGTTCCTGCTGCTGATGCTGGGCATGTACGGGGCGGTGATCAACGTCGTCACCGATCTGCGCTATCTCGAGGCCGTCGTGTTCCTGGCTGGGGCCGCGGTCGGGCTGGGCCTGTTCTCGACGGTGCTGGGGAAGCTGCTGGATCAGGCCCGCAACCCGGTGATGGCCGTGCTGGTGGGGCTGATGTTCGGCTCGCTGAGGGTGCTGTGGCCGTGGCCCAACGGCGTGGGCGTGATCAGCCGCCACGAGCACGAGGTGATCCCGGGCACCGGCCTCAACTGGCCCGCCGCCGGCGAGTGGGCGGCCCCCACCGTGGCCGCCGTCGCCGGCTTCGCGGTCGTGCTGCTCATCACTCGGCTGGCTCGGCCCGAAGCGGCCGACGGAGGCTCGGCCTAGCTCTGCAACTCCTCGCGCACGATGGCTGCGCCGCGTACGAGAGCCGAGAGCTTGGCTAGAGCGAGCTCTCTCGACATGTACTTCATCCCGCAGTCGGGCGCCGGTATCAATCGCTCCGGATTCACATGCTGCAAGGCGTCGCGGATCCGGTCCGCTACCACCTCCGGCGTCTCCGCATCATGGTCGCCGTTGTCGATGACGCCGAGGATGATGGTCTTGTCGGGCAGGCGGCTAAGGATCTCCAGATCGATGTTGGGCTGGGCCGCCTCGATGGAGATCTGGTCGACGAGGCTGTCGTTCAGCTCGGGCAGGAACGAGTAGGCGTCCGGCTTGCCGATGCCCCTCCACTCGTGGATGGCCGCGTACCCGAAGCACATGTGCAGCGCAGTGGTGCCGGTGACTCCGTCGAGAGCCTCGTTGAGCACCTCCACCGCGTACTGGGAGGCCTTCTCGTGCTTGGCCTGCATGTACGGCTCGTCGAGTTGCACCACATCGGCGCCCGCCTCGAACAGGTCCTTGATCTCCTGGTTGACCGCCTTGGCGTAGTCAGACGCGGCGGCCCGCTCATCGCCGTAGAAGTCGTCCTGGGCCTGCTGGGTCATGGTGAACGGCCCAGGCAGCGTGATCTTGATCTTCCGGGTGGTGCTGGCCCGCAGCAGCTCGGTGTCGCGCACCTCGATCGGGGCGTCCCGGGTGATCCTGCCGACGATGCGGGGCACCGGATTGGGCTGACCGGTCCGGTCCATGGCGGTGCCGTGCCGTTCGGTGTCGATGCCCCCCAACGCGGTGGCGACCCGGTTGGAGTAGCTCTCGCGGCGGATCTCGCCGTCGGTGATGATGTCGAGCCCAACCTGCTCCATGTCGCGGATGGCCAGGAGGGTGGCGTCGTCCTGGGCCTGCTCGAGTAACTCGGGAGCGACCCGCCAGATCTCTGACGCTCTGACCCTGGGAGGCAGGCGGGTCCCCAGGTTCGAGCGGTCGATCAGCCAGTCCGGCTGGGGATAGCTCCCCACTACGGAGGTCGGCAGCAGCTTCGCGGTCACGGTACGGGCTCCTTGCTCGGATCACCAGGATCGTCCCTCAGGTGTCGCAGGACCAGATTCTTGCCTGCTCTGATGTGCTCGCCCATCAGGTCGGCGGCCCGCTTGCCGTCCCCGGCCGAGAGGGCGTCCATGATGGCGGCGTGGTCGCGGCGTGACAGCGGCAGCCGGCCCGGGACCACCCATGTGGCCGAGCGGGGGTCGTTCCACAGTCGTCGTATGAAGTCCATTAGGTGGGGGGTGTTCTGGGCCGCGGCGTAGATCGTCATGTGCCAGGCCTCATTGAGGAGCATGGCGTCCGCATGGTCGTTGCGGTCGATGGCGGCCCGGTTGGCCTCGGCCAGTTGGCCGAGCTCGGCGATGTCGGCGGCCGTGAGATGGTCGGAGGCGATGAGCGTGGCCATCGACTCCAGCACTTCGCGCAGGTCGTAGAGGTCGGCGGTCTCCTCCGGACTGAAATCCGCGACCCGCGCCCCCCGATGGGGCTCGTGAACGACGAATCCTTCGGCTTGGAGCTGGCGCAGAGCCTCCCGGATCGGGGTGGCGCTCATACCGAGCAGCTCTCCGAGGGCGTCGATGTCGATGCGCTCCCGGGGCCTCATCACCCCGCTGCGGATGTCGTCGCGCAGCCTGGCTGCAGCCAGCTCGGACTTGGTCCGGTAGGCCTCCATCGCCGCGGCTACGCCTGGGGCGTGTACTCGTCGCCGGCCAGCACGGCCCTGACGAAGTCGCGGAACTGGATGGTCTCCATGGTGTTCTCGGTGCGGTTGCAGTCCCAGACGTCGATCCACACATACTCGATGGAGAAGTAGGCCTCGTAGCCCTGCGCCATGAGTCGCTCGAGGATGCCGCGGTAGTCGATGGCATTCTCACCGAAGTTGACCTGCATCCGGCCCGGCGCCGCGCCCCGGCACTGGAAGTGGGCGGTGTGCTCCAGCAGGGGATGGACCTCCGACTCTCCGATGCCCTGATAGACGAAATGGCAGTAGTCCATGGTGAGCTTCAGGCCGGGGACCGCGTCGACGAGCTCCAGCGCCATCTCGGGGGTGGGCGTGTTGCTGTTGACGCTGGCCTCGACCCGGACCTCGATGTCGTGGGCGGCCGCGGCCTCCACCCTGCGGGCCAGCTCCGCGGCGGACAGCCTCAGGGAGTCTGCGGTCGACTGCCCCTCGATCGGGATCCCGCCGTTCATGGTCATCCCGGGCGCGCCGATGCGCCGGGCGAAGTCGAGCATGTCGAGGAACACCTCATGGCCGCCGTCGCGCTCGGCGGGGTCGGGATGGTTGGCGGCCAGATCGGTCAGGTTGAACGACGGCACGAAGAACACGTCGGCCGCTTCGAGCCCGGCCGTGGCCAGACGCTCGCCGATGACGCCCGACCACATGCCCACGTCCTGGCGCACCATGCCGGGCTGGATCTGGGTGCGGCCCTCCATCAGGCCGAGATCGATGCCGTCGAACCCGAGCATCGCGATGTGGCGCACCACGTCGCTGTGGGTCATCAGGGGCCAGGTGAAGTCGGCGCACCCTAGCTTCATGCTCACTCGCTTCTCCTCGCTTGGGTCGCGTCTATGGTGACGGCGGGGAGGGTCCTATGCAACGAGTATGTCTCACATTTCGGCTCGTGTCCGGTCGGGAGGACGAGTACCGCCGCCGCCATGTCGAGGTGTGGCCGGAGCTGGAGGAGGCCATCAGGGCCGAGGGCATCGTCGGCAGCGTCGTCTACGTCGCGGGTGACACGGTCGTGGTGCTGGTCGAGCATCCCTCCGATATCGAGGGCGCGCTGGAGCGGCTGGGCGCGACCGACGTGAATGCCCGCTGGTCGGAGTACTTCTCCGACGTGATGGCCACCCAGCCCGAGCAGGCCGACGAGGTCTGGAGTTTGAGCTAGCCGACGCCGTGTTGGAGCAGGCGACGGAGGACGAACGGGACGATCCCGCCGTGGCGGTAGTAGGCGACCTCGGCGTCGCTGTCTAGACGGACCGTCGCCGTGATGTCCCGCGTAGCGCCGCCGGGCCCGGTGGCCCGCAGCGTCAACTCCGCGCCCGGTGCGATGCCGGTCTCCAAGCCGGCTACGTCGAAGACCTCGGCCCCCATCAGACCGAGCTTCTGCCAGCCGGTGTCCGGCTCGAACTGGAGCGGCAGCACGCCCACGTGTATGAGGTTGAGCCGGTGGAGGCGCTCGAAGCTCGACGCCACCACGGCCCGGACCCCGAGCAGCGCGGTGCCCTTGGCCGCCCAGTCCCGCGACGACCCAGCCCCGTAGGCGTCGCCGGCCAGCACGATCAGCGGCGTGCCTGCCGATCGATAGTGCTGCGAGGCCTCGAACACGCTGGTCACCTCCCGGGTGGGGTGGTGCAGGGTCCAGTCCCCCTCCAGGTCCGGTGTCAGCCGGTTACGCAGGCGGGGGTTGGCGAAGGTCCCCCGCACCATCACCTCGTGGTTGCCGCGCCTGGCCCCGAGGACGCTGAAGTCGGCGGGGGCCACTCCCCTGCCGGTGAGGTATTGCCCGGCGGGACTGTCCGGGGCGATTGCGCCGGCCGGCGAAATGTGGTCGGTGGTCGTCTGGTCGCCGAGGAGCAGCAGGCAGCGGGCCCCGGCGATGTCGTCCACTGGCGGCGGCTCCGGCGCGACCGACCGCGCGAAGGGCGGAGCCTGGACGTAGGTGGAGGCCTCGTCCCAGTCGTACAGCACGCCGGCCTCGCCGACGAGGGACCGCCACCGCTGGTCGCCGACGAAGATCTCGTCGCGCCGGGCGTCGAACAGGGCGGCGTCGACCGCGCCGGCGGCCAGCTCGGCGATCTCGGCGTCGTCGGGCCACAGGTCCTCCAGCCGCACCGGGGCACCGTCGGGGTCGGTGGCCAGGGGCTCGGTCGAGATGTCCACATCGACGGTGCCGGCCAGGGCGTAGGCCACCACCAGCGGGGGCGACGCCAGGTAGGCGAGCCGGCATTGGGGATGGATGCGGCCCTCGAAGTTGCGGTTGCCGGAGAGCACGGCGGCCAGCACCAGGTCGTCGTGCTCCACCGAGGCCGCGACCGGCGGGGCCAGCGGGCCGCTACCGCCCGCGCACGTCGTGCAGCCGTAGCCGACGACCCCGAAGCCCAGCTTCTCCAGGTACGGCAGCAGGCCCAGCCTCGCCAGGTAGTCGGCCACCACTGGCGAGCCCGGTGCGAGGCTGGTCTTGACGTGAGCGGGCACCGACAGGCCTCGCTCCACCGCGTTGCGGGCCAGCAGTCCCGCGCCGATCATCACCGCCGGGTTGGACGTGTTGGTGCAGCTGGTGATGGCCGCGATGGCCACGTCCCCGTCGCGCTGCGCAGCGGTCCGCTTGGGACGCGCTTCCGGCCCGCGGTGCTCGGCCAGCGCCTGGTGGAACGAGGCGGGAACCTCCGAGAGCCTCTGCGTCTGATGGGGGCGGCGGGGTCCGGCCACGACCGGCTCGACCGTGCCCAGGTCGACGTCGAGCACCCTGGTGAAGGCCGGTTCGGGCGACCCGGGCGTCCGGAACATGCCCTGGGCCCGGCAATACCGCTCGACCAGGTCGATGTGGTCGGGCCGCCGGCCGGTGCAGCGGAGGTAGCGGAGGGTCTCGTCGTCGGCCGCGAAGTAGCCGACGGTGGCGCCGTACTCGGGCGCCATGTTGGCGATCGTGGCCCGGTCAGGCAGAGGGAGGCTGTCCACTCCGGGACCGCAGAACTCGACGAAGCAGCCCACCACGCCGAAGGCCCGCAGCATCCGGGTGATGGCCAGCACCAGGTCGGTGCCGGTGACACCGGGCCGGGGGGCGCCCGCCAGCCTGACCCCCACGACCTCGGGTACGACCACCGGGATCGGTTCGCCGAGCATCACCGCCTCGGCCTCGATTCCGCCGACCCCCCAGCCGAGCACTCCCATGGCGTTGACCATGGTGGTGTGCGAGTCGGTGCCGGCCACGGTGTCGGGATGGGCGACCGGTCCGGAGTCGCCGCCGGACACCGTCACCACCGAGGCGAGGAACTCCATGTTGACCTGGTGCACGATCCCCTTACCGGGCGGGACGACCCGCAGGTTGGCGAAGGCCTGCTCGGCCCACCGGGCGAACCGGTACCGCTCGGCGTTGCGTTCGTACTCGATGGCGAGGTTGACCGAGAAGGCGTCGGGAGTGCCGGCCACGTCCACCTGCAACGAATGGTCCATGACCAGGACGGTCGGAACGACCGGATCGACCGCCGACGGGTCGGTGCCGGCCCGGTGCAGGGCGCTGCGCATGGCGGCCAGCCCGATCAGGGCGGGGATGCCGGTGAAGTCCTGCAGGATCAGCCGGTCAGGCCGGAACGACACCGCCCGCCCCGGCTCGATCGTGCCCGGCCATCCCGCCAGGGCGACGACATCGGCCTCAGTGGCGAGGCCCTCGGCTGCCCGGCGCAAGGAACCCTCCAGCAGCACCTTGAGGCTCACCGGCAGCCGGTCGACCGCGCCCAGCCCCAGCTCGGTGACCCGGTCGATGCGGTGGAAGTGCACCGATCCGGCCGCGCTGTCCAGCGCGGCCACAGATCCGAGGCTGCTTGTCGTGCTCATCCGTCCAGGAGCCGGGCGGCCAGGATGCCTTCAGGGTCCAGCGCCCGCTTGACCGACTGGTGAAGTTGGCCCTCGATCGAGGAGATGTAGCGGGCGCTGCGGGCTGCTCCGATCCCGTGGTGATGCCCGATGGTGCCGCCGTGACGGTCGGCCAGGTCCATTGCCCGCTCCCAAACGGCCCGACCGCGAGAGCAGGCGGTGCCGTCATCGGTGCTGTCGATCCAGAAGGCGAGGTACAGGCCGGTGCCGGTGGAGTAGACGTGCGACGAGTGCATCCAGAGCCGATCGACCAACTCCCCCACCTCGGATTGCAGAGCATCGGCCAGCCCGGCGGCCGAGCGCCACGGAACGCCCACTTCGATGGTGTCGAAGAAGGCGCCGGGGTCGCGGTTGAGATCCTCAATCAGTTCCGGCCCGGCATGGCGGTTGTCCCACCAGCGGTCGGCTGCGCCGGGTTCTAGGAGGGTCCCGCCGGTGCCGGCGATGGCATCAGCCGCGAGCCGCTGGGCGATCCCGGTGACCTCGGGCTCCCCGACGAGAGACAGCACCAGCAGGCATGTGCTGGCGGAGTCGGGGGCATCAACTCCCATGGCCGCCGTCTCGGCCGGGTTGAGCAGCCGGGAGACGCCTACGGGCGCCGTCCGCTGGATGAGCTCCCGCTGCACTTCCAGACCGGCCCCGAAGTCGGGGACCAAGCTGTTGAGCCTGACCTCAGGCACGAGCCGGGCCACGGCCAGGGAGGCGGCTGTGATCACCGCCAGGCTGCCCTCGGCTCCG